>JBIIDW010000109.1:0-6807 GCA_044238215.1 Steroidobacteraceae bacterium | reverse complement strand
GGAAGTACTTACCCGGATGCTACCAACTGGCTTCACGGAGATGCAAACTGGCGGGGCGCTTGCGGCACCCTTTCGTTGCGCATAACCCACAGTCGGGTGGCTACCACGAGTAGCGCACGCGATACCGGGTCTTCGATTCCGCACCCGCCGCGAGCCGCACCGGGAACACGATCGTGCGCGCGTCCTCGCGGGTGAACTCCTGGCTGCGGCTGACGACCTTCCAGTTCGTCCAGCGGAACAGCGGCTCCCGGACCAGAACCTCCACCGGTTCCTCCTTGCGGTTGCGCAGCGTGACCTCGATCTCCTCCTCCATCCACCGGCCGCGCGTATCGACGGCGAAGTCGACCTGGCGCCGCTCGCCCACCACGTCGAACGCCGAACCGAGCTTGACGCGGACCTTCTCGTCACGGGGCGTGTGATCGATGCGATCCTCGCCGATGAACTCCAGGCTGCCGTCGGCGGCATCGAGCTGCGACACGCGCAGCCGACCGGCCGGCAGCGGCACGCCCAGCCCGTACTGGCGGTCGTTGCGGAACTCCAGGAACACGTCGACCTTGGGCTGCCCGCCGCCGCCGTAGCTCCGCTCGGTCAGCGGGGCGTCCGACGCGAAGCCCATTGCCGCCGAATCCAGCACCAGCACCTTGCGCGCCGGAACCTGCTTCGCCTGGTCGAACAGCTCGATCTGCTTGGTCGAGTTGTCGGGCAGGGTGGCGCGCCGGCCCAGCGTGTAGAGGTGGAACTCGAAGAACGCCTTCTGTGCGAAGCCCTCCGCGTCGGCCATCGGTGCGGCGGCCATCGCGGCCACCTGGCCACGCAGCATGATCGGCGGCGGCTCGGCGCGATGTACGTCGCCCGCGATCAGCTTCAGGCGGGCATCGGGATAGCTCGCGCCGGACTGGTTGATGATGCTGACCCAGGCCGACACGTCCAGCAGGCCGCTGTTGGCATCCTTCCCCGGGTTGAAGACCAGGTTGTAGTCGGTCCACCAGGTGATGCCTGCCGTCTGGTAGCTCACCCGCGCCCGCTGGCTGCCACCCTTCGGCGAGGTGAGCAGCCACTCGAGGGTCGGCTGCGTGATCAGCCCGCCCGGCAGCTGCGGAAAGCGGACTGCGGAGTAGTCGCGCAGCGTCGTCACGGTGCCGTCGTTGCCGCGCAGCACGAGGCCGTCGGTCGCCGACAGCAGCGTCCCGCTCTGGCTCGTCACCTGCGCGCCCTGGTTGCGCTCGACCGTGACCGGACGGTCGAGGTACTTCTGCAGCAGCTTGCGCGAGCTGACGAGGTCGAACTGGAAGTTCTGCTCGAGCACGCGGGTGGCCGGATCGGTCAGCGACGTGAAGTTGACGGTCGTGGGGTCGATCAGTCCGGCGACGTCCGCGAAGCGCAGCGTCGAGCGGCCCGGATCCAGCTTCACCGTGCGCTCGTGGCGAACGACCGCGAAGCCCGGTACCGAACCCGCCTCCAGCCCCTGGCGCCCCGGCAGGGGCCGGTAGAGATCGGGGGAGATCGCGCCGGGCCGGGCCGAGCTGTAGATCGTCACCGCCGTGTCATCGCCCTCCGCCGTCGCGGCGAGCGCCGCAGTCGGTTGGGCCAGCGCCAGCACCACGACGAGGGAAATTCGGGTTCGTTGCATCACGGATCCACTCCTGCGCTGGAGGTACGAACGTAGGGACGGCCGGCCGTGTCGATGCCGCTGACGGCATAGCGGCCGGAGCCGCGCGGCGACAGCACGACCTTCTCGATCAGTCGCGGGGACGTCGCGGCTGAATCGCTGGCCTCCAGACCCCAGGCGGCGGCCGAGCGCCGCAGGTCCCAGGCGCGCGGGACGCGGTCGATGCCGATCGCGTGGATGGCCAGCTCGCCCTGTGGATCGATACGCAGCCGCAGCCACTGCTTGTAGTCCTGGATCCGCAGCGACGAGAAGGCCTCGTTCGAGTGCCGCCCGAAGACCTGCAACGAGACGAGCAGGTAGAGTCCGAGGACGAAGGCGCCGGCAGGCCCGCCGAGGCAGAACGTGACCGCCGCCGCGACCAGCATCTGCGTCAGGTCGCCGAACTCGAGGCCCAGCAACTGGGTGGTGACCAGCAGGGCGGCCCAGGCGACGCCGAACGCGGCGCCGAGGTGGGACACGGCGTGGCCGATGCCGCCGAGTATCCGGTACCAGCGCACGTGCGTGTCGGTGAAGAAGACCACGGCCGCCACGAATGCGAGCAGCCACAGTCCGTACACCGGGTCTCGCACCCCGCCGCGGATCGCCGCAAGCAGCGCGTCGCGGAAGCTGCCGGTGTCTGCGGGGGTCAGCGTCGCCGAGGCGAACCACGCCAGCAGCGCGTACACCGTCGCCCACATCCACAGCGACCGCGGATTGAGCAGCGGGAAGGCCAGGTTCAGCCACGCGAGCCGACGCGAGGTGGCGCCGTCGGGATAGGCAGCGCGTTCCTCGAAGCCGTCGCGAAGGTGGGGGGTGCGCGGAGCGTGGGTGGGGTGCAGGAAAGCACCGCCGCCGCCGGAGACGATCTTCTGCCGTCCGTCGGCGCCCTCGTGTCGCTTGTAGAAATGCAGGTCGCCGGTGAGGAACACCGCCGCCTCGCGCCCGAGCACTTCATCCTGCAACTGGCGGAGCACGGAGTCGGAGTAGGTCGACTGGTCCGGATAGCCCGCCTCGAAGATCCACTGTGGGTCGGGCACGCAGAGGATCACTTTCGACTGCGGCCCCATGCGGGAGGCGACGTCACGGAAATAGCGCAGCTGCGGCTCGTCGAGATCGGCACCGAGTTGCAGGTCGATCGCCAGCATCCACCAGTCGTGCGGCAACTGCAGCGCGAAGTAGCTGCGGGTCTGCGCCGTGGGGCAGCCCGCAAACCCGCGCTCCGGACGACAGAACACGCGCGAGAACGCCACGAGGCTGTCGAACCAGTCGTGGTTCCCAGGCACCGCGAATACCGTCGGCCGGCGCTGCGCACCCTCGAATGCGGTCGCATACGGCGCCTCGGTGCGCGCCGCGTAGGCTTCCTTGGAGGGATAGGGATAGACCTCATCGCCGCCGAAGACCAGCACGGCGCCGCCGCGAGTCACCTGCCCGGTGCCCGCCGCGTCGCTCACGACCAGTTCGGATTCCGCGATGGCCTTGGCGATTGCGTAGGTCGGGTTCCAGCCGTCGCCCACGTCGCTGACGTAGTCGAGCCAGAAGTCGCCCGTGGCGGGGTCCGCGTCGAAGCGGAACTCCCGCTGCGGCTGGCTGGCCAGCGCCTCGATCAGGCGCGAGTCGGAATGCCGCCCGAACACGTTGGCGACCGCGAGCAGCCACCCGGACTGCGCGAGGACCTTCGGGTCGTACCAGCCCACCATGCGAGGGCGGGCGGCGGGCAGCAGGTATTCCAGCAACCGCCTGCCCGCCGCCACGGGTGAGGAGCCCGGCATCAGCGCCCTCGCAGCGTCGCGATCGGCGGCTGCCTCACGACGGAGCGGGTGGCGAGCCAGCCGCTCGTGGCGACCAGAACCGCGCCACCGGCGAGGCCGGCAAGCCAGACGAGCGGATCGAAGCCGTAACTGACCTGGAGCACGTTACGCGCCAGCAGGTAGCCGGCGACCGAGGCGCCCGTGGCCGCCAGCAGGCCCGACAGCAGCCCCAGCGCGGTGAATTCCGCGAGCACCCCGCGCGCTACCGTCGCGCGGCTCGCACCCAGCGTGCGAAGCATGGCGCTCTCGTAGCGCCGCTCGTCACGCGTGGCCTGCACGGCGGCGAGCAGCACCGTCAGGCCGGCGAGCAGCGTGAACAGGAACACGCTCTGTACCGCGAGGATCGCCTTGTCGACCACCGATCGCACCTGGGTCAGCAGGTCGTCGAGGTCGAACACGGAAACGCTGGGGAAGCGACGCACCAGCTGCGCGATCGCGCGACTGTCGGTCGGCCGGAAATATGCGCTGGTCATCCAGGTGCCCGCGGTGTCGTCGAGAAGCCCGGGCGGAAACACGAGGAAGAAGTTGGGCTGGAAGCTGTCCCACTTCACCTTGCGCACGCTGGACACCTCCGCCTCGAAGGTCTCGCCCGCAACGTCGAAGGCCAGCCGGTCGCCGAGCCGCAGCCCGAGTCCCTCCTGGTACTCGGTGGACACCGACACCAGCGGCCTGCCGTTGTCGGCGCTGGTCCACCAGCGTCCCTCCGTCAGCACGTTGTCCTTGCCCAGGTCCTGCTGCCAGGTAATGTTCTGGTCGCGGCGCGAATAGCCCTCGCCGCGCGGATCCGCGAACTCGATCGCCTCGACCGCACGGCCGTTGATGCCGGTGAGCCGTGCACGAATCATCGGCAGCGCGCGCGACTTCTCGGCGCCGCGCTCGTCCAGGAACGCGAGGAAGGCTTCGCGCTCGGTCGGCGGAATGTTGATGAAGAAGTAGTTCGGCAGGTTGGCCGGCAGGCTGCGACGCCAGTCCGCGAGCAGGTCGTTGCGGACGACCGCCAGCAGCAGCAGCACCATGATGCCGAGCCCGAAGGCGACGATCTGCACGACGCTCTCGCCGCGACGGCGGCTCAGGTTTGCGACGCCATAGCGCCACGACACGCCGACCGAGCCCCGCAGGGCCGAGGCCGCCTTGACCAGCAGGAAGCCCGCGGCGGCCAGCACGGCGAGGAAGGCTGCGAGGCCGCCGACGAAACCGAGGAACAGACGCGGATCGCGCACGACCCAATAGATCAGGAACACGACTGCCCCGACGGCCGGCCCGAACGCCAGCCAGACCAGCGGTGGCGGCGGGCCCACGTCGCGACGCAGCACGCGGATGGCCGGCACCCGCGAGAGCTGCAGCAGCGGCGGCAGCGCGAAGCCGCCAAGCACGGCGATCGAGGTCAGGAACCCGAGGCCGATCGGCACGAGGTCCGGCGGCGGCAGGTCGGCGCGCAGCAGCCCCTTCAGGGCGCGCAGCAGCCATTCCTGGGCCAGGAAGCCCACCGCCGAGCCCACGAGGGCGGCGACGACCGCAATCAGCAGCAGCTGCAGCAGGCTGACGGCGAGCGTGAAACCGCGCGTGGCACCCAGCGTCTTCATCAAGGCCACGGAGTCGAGGTGACGCTGCACGTAGCGGCGCGCCGCCATGGCCACCGCGATCGACGAGAGCAGCACCGCCACCAGGCTGGCGAGGCTCAGGAACCGGCCCGCCCGCTCGATGGCGTTCTGGATCTGCGGACTGGCCTCGGTGACGTCCAGCAGGCGCTGGCCGCGCTGCTTGTTTTTCTGCAGCCAGGCCTTGAAGGACTCCACACGGTCGCGCTCGCCGGCGAACAGCAGCGCGCGGTTGGCGCGCGAGCCCGGCTGCAGCAGCTGGGCCGTCGGCAGGTCGGCGTGATTGAGGAGAATGCTGGGCGCAAGGTCGGAGAAGCCGCCGCCCTGGTCGGGCCGTGTGATCAGCACCCGCGTGATCCGGAAATTGGCGGCACCGATCGCCAGTTCGTCGCCGACTGCGGCATCGAGCGCGGCCATGAGCTTGGAGTCCGGCCAGGCCTCCCCGCGCGGCGGTCCGGCGGAAACGGCCGTCGGTGCGCCGAAAGGCTCGTCCGCGACACCGACGGTGCCGCGCAGCGGATAACCGTCGGCGACGAAGCGTACGTTCGACAGCTGGTTCCGGTCGCCGCGGAACACCACCGTCAACACCGACGTGGTGCGCGACACGGCGAGCCCTCGCCTCGCCGCCTCTTCGGCGTAGAGATCAGGCAGGTCGCGCGGCGACTCCATGCGAAGGTCGGCGGCAAGCACCTCGTTCGCCTGCAGCCCGACCGCCTGGCTGATCCGGTTGACGAGGAAGCCGACACCCGTCAGTGCCGAGACCGCAACCGTGAGCGCGAGCAGCAGCACGCCGAGTTCGCCGGACTTCCACTCCCGGCCGAGCATCCGAAGCGAGAGCGTAACGGCGCGCATGCATCACCCCGGGACGAGGCGGCCCGATTCCATGACGAGCACGCGGCCGCAGCGCGACGCGAGCGTGCGGTCATGGGTGACGAGCACGACGGTGGTATTGGAGTGGACGTTGAGATCGAACAGGAGTTCCGCGATGCGACCACCGGTCGTGGTGTCGAGATTCCCGGTCGGCTCGTCGGCGAACAGCACGGCCGGTCGGGTGACGAAGGCGCGCGCGAGCGCGACGCGCTGCTGCTCCCCGCCCGAGAGCTGACGGGGATAGTGCCCGGTGCGCCCGCCGAGGCCCACGCGCTCGAGCGCCTCGAGGGCGCCTCGCCTGGCGTCGCCACGGCCTGCCAGTTCCAGCGGCAGCATGACGTTCTCGAGCGCAGTGAGGGCCGGCACGAGGTGGAAGGACTGGAACACGAACCCGACGCGATCGGCGCGCAGCCGCGCCCTGCCGTCCTCGTCGAGGCGGGTGAGATCGGCTCCCGCGAGCACGACCCGACCTGACGTGGGTTCGTCGAGGCCCGCGAGCAGGGCGAGCAGGGTCGACTTGCCAGCGCCGGAGGCACCCACGATGGCGACCGACTCACCCGCGCGGATCTGCATCGAGACGTCGTCGACGATGGTCAGCGCGCCTTCCGGACTGCTAACCTGCTTGGTGAGGTTTTGGGCCTCGAGGACTATTTCTGCGGTGCTGCTCAAGGTGAAACGATCCTTCGTCATCGGGCTGCTGCTTGGCTGCGCCCTGCTCGCCGGACAGCTGGCCCTGCCAGGTCCGGAGGCCCGGGCGGCGGCGCCGGCCCGGACCATCCTGGTCCTCGGGGACAGCATCAGCGCCGGATACGGCCTGCAGAGCGGGGAAGGCTGGGCTGCCCTCCTCCAGAAGCGCCTGAGCGCACAAGGGTACGGATACCGG
>JBIIDW010000108.1:0-6849 GCA_044238215.1 Steroidobacteraceae bacterium | reverse complement strand
TCGCCATCGGGCCCCGCAGCAGGTAACTGACCGCGTCGGCCTCGCTGCGCACGCCGCGGTCGCCGATGAAGCGCAGGAACGACGGCTCGTTCAGCAGCCGCCGGATGAAGGGCGCGTCGGGCAGCGCGAGCTCGCGCAGCGTCAGGCGGTCCGTGACCAGCGGGCCGATCATCCGTCAGGCGCCCGGCGGCCGGTACTTGCCGACCAGCCGCGACCAGTTGGCGTCCACCTGCGTGAAGCTCTGCGGCGCGAGACGCTCGAGCTCGGCGCGGTTGAGCGCCTGGTAGGTCTTCGGGCCGCCTTCCTCGGGCCACTGGCGCGTGGCGTCGATGACGATCTTGGAGGTCATCGGCCGCTTCGTCAGCGAAGGGTCGAGCGGCATGCCGCGGGACTCCGGGATGATCGCGGTGGCCGGCTGCGGCTGCCAGCGCGAGCCGATGGCGTGCATCATCTGCACGCGGTCGAGCACCTCGAGGTCGTCGTCGACCACGACCACGATCTTGGCGATGCCGACGATCTGCGCGATCCGCTTGCCGATCTCGAGGGCCTCGCCGGGCTTCTGCTTGCGGATGCTGACGAAGCACAGCCCGGTGGCCTCCACGGGGTTGTGGATCATCTTCACGTTGGGCAGGAAGCGCTTCACGGAGGACAGCGCCAGCTGCTCGAGCGGCGCCGTCGGGAAGCCGCGCGTCATGCCCGTGAACTGGTTGACGACCCAGGGATTGCGGCGATGCGTCACGGTCGTGACGTTCATCCAGAAGTTCTCGCCCTTGCGCGGCCCCATGTAGCCGTACATCTCGCCGAACGGGCCCTCGGGCAGCATCGGCTGGTCGAGCGGCACTTCGCCCTCGATGACGATCTCGGCGTTGGCCGGCACGAGGTGGTCGTTGGTCTCCGAGCGCACGACGCGCAGCGGCTTGCCGCGTATCGCCGAGACCACCTCGAGCTCGTCGGCCCGCGCGCGGTTCAGCTTCGAGCTGGAGACCACCCAGGTCACCGGGTCCTGCCCCAGCGCGATCGACACCTTCACCGACTTCTCGCCGCGCGCCTTGGCCTTCATGAAGGCCTGCCAGGCGCCCTGGCCTTCCTCGGGATTGACGCCGAGCAGCCGCGGACCCTTGATCTCGCAGCGATAGGTGCCGAAGTTCTTGCCGGTCTCGGGATCGTTGGTGAACACCGAGCCGGTGTTGACGTAGCGGCCCGAGTCGGCCGGGTTCGACTGGATGAAGGCGAATCGCCGCAGGTCGATCCGGTCGCCGGTCAGCACGACTTCCTTGCAGGGGGCTTTCGCGCGGTCGACCTCGGCGAAGGGCGCGATCGGGAAGGCGCCGCCGGTGCCGAGCCGGAGGTAGTCCTCGACCCGTGCCAGCGCCCTGTAGTACGTGGCGACGTGGTTGCCGGGCACGGGCTCGAGGCCGAACGCGAGGCACTCCGTGTCCCAGTGCCCGAAGTGGTTGACGATGATCGGCCCGCGATGCCACGCGCCATCGATGCGCACGTTCTCCAGCTGCAGCGTGGGCGCGAAGTACATGCCGAAGCGGTCGACCAGCCGGTACATCAGCGCCGTGGCCTCGTACTGGTCCTGGTCGACGTCGCGCACCTTCAGCACGAGGCCGCGCCGGTCGAGTTCGCCGACCCACTCGCGCAGGTCCTCGAACGGGCCGACCTGCCAGGCCGGCCCCTCGCCCGGGGCCAGGGGCTTCTGCGGTGCCGCGGGCGGGCCGGCGACCCCGGGCGGTGGACCGCCGGCGCCGGGCACGGGTCCTGCGGCGCCCGGCGGTGGACCGGCGGCCTGCATGGCTTCGGCGATCCTGAGGTCCGCGGCGGCCAGGGTTGCGGCGGAAAGTCCGGCGGAGCTGGCCAGGAAGTCGCGTCGGGAGAACTGGGACATGTCCGAACCTCCAGGGGCTGCAGCGAAGCTGCCACGACCGTCCCGGCGCGTAAACGCCCGCAGCGGGGCGCGACCGGTCTATGATCGGCGCCCGCAGTGCCCACGGAACGGGACCCCCCGATGCGTCACCTGATCGTCGTGCTCGGCGACCAGCTCGATCCGCACTCCGCCGCGTTCGACGGTTTCGATGCGTCGCTCGACGCCGTCTGGATGGCCGAGGCGACCGGTGAGTCCACCCGCACCTGGAGCAGCCTGCCTCGCATCGCCATGTTCATCGCGGCGATGCGGCACTTCCGCGACGCCCTGCGCGCGAGGGGCGTCCGGGTGCACTACCAGGCCCTCGGCGAGCCCGGTGGCGATTCGCTGGCCGGCGCGCTGCGCGCTGCGGTGGCCGACCTGGCGCCAGCGCGCCTGGTCATGGTCGAGCCCGGCGAGTGGGCGCTGCGCGAGTCGCTGCGGGCCGCGGCGGCCACGGCCGCGGTGCCGCTCGACGAGCGGCCCGACCGGCACTTCATGTGCAGCACCGCGGAATTCGCCGCGCACGCGCGCGGGCGCAAGCAGCTGCGGATGGAGTACTTCTACCGCGAGATGCGCCGCCGCCACGCCGTGCTGCTCGAGGCCGACGGCAGCCCGGCCGGCGGCGAATGGAACTACGACGTCGAGAACCGCGGCAGCTTCGGCAGGGAAGGGCCACGGGCCACGGGCCTCGCGCCGCCGCTGGCGTTCCCGCCCGACGCGCTCACGCGCGAGGCGATCGCCGAGGTGGCGACACGTTTCGCCGGGCATCCGGGCGCGCTCGACCACTTCGACTGGCCGGTCACCCGGGAGGACGCGCAGCGCGCGCTCGACGATTTCGTGCAGCACCGGCTCGCGCGCTTCGGCGAGTTCCAGGACGCGATGTGGTCCGGCGAGCCGTGGCTCTACCACGCGCGGATTTCCGCGGCGCTGAACCTCAAGCTGCTCGATCCGCGCGAGGTGATCGCGGCGGCGGAGGCGGCGTGGCGGGCGGGCCGTGCGCCGCTGGCCGCCACCGAGGGGTTCATCCGGCAGGTGCTGGGCTGGCGCGAGTACGTACGCGGCATCTACTGGATGCACATGCCGGGCTACCTCGAGCGCAACGCGCTCGGCGCGCGCGCCCCGCTGCCGCGCTTCTACTGGACCGGCGACACCGACATGGCCTGCCTGCGCGACGCGATCGGCCAGACGCTGCGGTTCGGCTACGCGCACCACATCCAGCGGCTGATGGTCACCGGCCTGTTCGCGCTGCTGCTCGGCGTCGAGCCGCGCGAGGTCCACCGCTGGTACCTCGCCGTCTACGTCGACGCCGTCGAGTGGGTGGAACTGCCGAACACGCTGGGCATGTCGCAGTACGCCGACGGCGGCGTGATGGCTTCCAAGCCCTACGTGGCCTCGGGCAAGTACATCCAGCGCATGTCCAACCACTGCGCCGGCTGCCGCTACGACCCGGCGACGTCGACGGGCGCGCGCGCCTGCCCGTTCACCACGCTCTACTGGGACTTCCTGGGGCGGCACGAGGCGGCGCTCGCCGCCAACCCGCGCATGGTCATGCAGCTGCGCAACCTGGCGCGGCTGGCACCGGAGGCGCGCGAAGCCATCGCGCAACAGGCCGCCGCGCTGCGCGCGCGGCTGGAGGCCTGAGGTGCGCGGCGTGGCGAAGCGCGACCTGCCGGCCAAGGCCTGCGCGCACTGCGGCCGGCCGTTCACGTGGCGGCGCAAGTGGGCGCGCGACTGGGAGGCCGTGAAGTACTGCAGCGAGGCCTGTCGGCGCGGCCGCGTGCCCGCGGCTGGCGCGCCGACGCCGGCCGGGTCCGCGGCGTCGGGCCGGTCGATCGAGCGCAGCGGGAGGCGCCGGTGACGGCGTCCGTCACCGACCCCGTGCAGGTGGTCTGGTTCAAGCGCGACCTCAGGCTGCACGACCACGCGCCGCTGCGCGCGGCTGCGGAGCGCGGTCCCGTGCTGCCGCTCTACGTGTGGGAGCCGGAGCTGCTGCATTCGCCCGAGTACGACGCCGCGCACGGCGTGTTCGTGTCGGACTGCCTCGCGGCGCTGCGCGACGGGCTCGGTGCCCTCGGGCTGCCGCTGTGCGTGTTGCGCGCCGACCTGCCTGACGGGCTGGAGGCGCTGTGGCGCACGCAGCCCTTCGCCGCGCTGTGGAGCCACGAGGAAACCGGGCAGTGGATCACCTTCCAGCGCGACCTGCGCGTGGCGGCCTGGTGCCGCGAGCGCGGCGTCGCGTGGACGGAGATTCCCCAGAACGGGGTGGTCCGGCGCCTGCGCTCGCGCGACGGCTGGGCACGCCGCTGGGACCAGCGGATGCTCGCCGCCGAGACACCGGCGCTCCGGCCGGGCGAGCCCCGCGCCGCGCCGGTGCCGCAGCTGCCGGCCGGGCTCGTCGCGGGGGTCGAGCCGCCCCTTGCCGACACGGGCCCCTGCGCGCGGCCGCGGATGCAGCGCGGCGGCGAGGCGCGCGCGCTGCGGGTGCTGCGCGGGTTCCTCACCGAGCGCGGCGTGGACTACCGGCGGGCGATGTCCTCGCCGGTCAGCGCCTTCGAGGCCTGCAGCCGCATCAGCCCGCACCTGACCTGGGGATCGTTGTCGATGCGACGCGCGGCGCAGGCCGCGGAGGACCGCGCGGCGCAGCTGCGCGGCCTCGACGCTGCCGGGGTCCGGGTCGATCCGCGCTGGTCCGGCTCCGTCTCCTCCTTTGCCGGGCGCCTGCGCTGGCACTGCCACTTCATGCAGAAGCTCGAGGACGAGCCGCGCATCGAGTTCGAGAACTTCAGCCGCGCCTTCGACGGCCTGCGCGAGGAGTCCTTCGACGAGGAGCGGTTCGGCGCGTGGTGCGAGGGTCGCACTGGTTTCCCGATGGTCGACGCCTGCATGCGGGCGCTGCACGCGGGGGGCTGGATCAACTTCCGCATGCGCGCCATGCTGATGTCGTTCGCCGCGTACCAGCTCTGGCTGCACTGGCGCCGGCCGGCGCAGCACCTGGCGCGGCTGTTCGTCGACTTCGAGCCCGGCATCCACTACAGCCAGTGCCAGATGCAGTCGGGAACCACCGGCATCAACACCATCCGGATCTACTCGCCCACCAAGCAGGCGCTCGACCAGGATCCCGAGGGCGCCTTCATCCGTCGCTGGGTTCCGGAGCTCGAGGCGGTGCCGGTGCCGCACCTCGCCGCGCCCTGGGAAATGCCGGCCGGCCTGCAGCAGATGCTGGGCGTCGTGATCGGCCAGCAGTATCCTGCGCCCATCGTCGATCCTGCCGGTTCGTATGCGGAGGCTCGGCGCCGGATCGGCGCGGTCCGTGCCGGCACCACCGCCCGTGCGGAGGCGGACCGCGTGCAGCGCAAGCACGGCAGTCGCCGCAGCGGCCTGCCGCAGACGACCTCCCGGAGGACCCGATGACCCTGGCCGCGCACAACCTCTCGCAGCGCTTCCCCGGCCGCCGGGCGTTCATCACTGGCGCGGCCAGCGGCCTCGGCCTCGCCTGTGCCGAGACGCTGGCGCGCGAGGGCTGGCGGCTCGCGCTGACCGACGTCGACGCGCCGCGCCTCGACCTGGTTGCGCAGAGCCTCGCGCGCGACGGCGCCCCCGTGCTCGCCGCGCCCTGCGACGTCCGCGACGGCACGGCGCTCGGCACGCTGGTCGACCGCGCCGCGGAGGCGCTCGGCGGCCTCGACGCGTCGATCCACTGTGCGGGCGTGGCGGCGGCCGGCCCGTTCCACGCGAGCACCGAGGACGAGTGGCGCTGGGTCTTCGACATCAACGTGCACGGCGTCGCCAATGCCTCGCGCGCGGCGATCCGCCACATGGCCCGCGGCCGCGGCGGGCTGATCGTCAACGTGGCGAGCGCCGCCGGCTTCTGCACCGGCACGCACATGGCTGCCTACAACGCCTCGAAGGCCGCCGTGATAGCGCTCAGCGAGTCGCTGATGCAGGAGTACGCCGACTACGGCGTGCAGGTGGTCGCCGCGATGCCCGGCTTCTTCCGCACCCGGCTGATCGAGGGCGCCCGCGGCAACCCGAAGACGCTGGAGTCGGCGCGCCGGCTGGTCGAGGACTCGGGCATCGAGGCTGCGCAGGTGGCGGAGGCGATGCTCTGGGCGGCGTCGCGCGGCCGCACGCACTTCGTCTACCCGGGCCGCTACGCCACGCTCTGGCGGCTCAAGCGCCTGATGCCACAGCGCTTCCAGCGGCTGCTGCCGCGCCTGCTCGGGCGGGGTCCGCGCCGGGCGTCTGATGGAGACTCGTCGAATGCCGGATGATCCGCGCGGCACGCAGCGTGCGCTGCAGCCCTTCCACCTCGCCGTCCCCGTGCACGATCTCGCGGCGGCGCGCGCTTTCTACGGCGGCCTGTTCGCGTGTCCCGAGGGTCGCAGCGATCGCGAGTGGGTGGACTTCGACTTCTTCGGGCACCAGCTCGTCGCGCACCTCGACCCGGCGCGTCGCGCGTTCGTCGCGCCGGCGCACACCAACGCCGTCGACGGCAAGGACGTGCCCGTGCCGCACTTCGGCGTGGTACTCGACTGGGAGGCCTGGCACGCTCTCGCGGCGCGGCTGCGCGCGGCCGGGGCGGCGTTCGTGATCGAGCCCGGGATCCGCTTCGCCGGGCAGGTGGGCGAGCAGGCGACGTTCTTCCTGTACGACCCGTCGGGCAACGCGCTCGAGTTCAAGGCGTTCCGCGACCCGTCGCGGCTGTTCGCGCGCTGAGGCGCAGGCAAAAGAAAAGCCGCGGCGACGGGGATTTCGGGAGAGGGGGTCCGATTTCCACCGCCGACGCGGCCATTTCGAACCGGTGGGGGCGGCGCGCGGGAGAGGGGGTTCCGTTGCGCCGCCCTGGTGCCGATTCGTTCTCGACACCTCCAGACTAGGGCCTGGCGGCCGCGTCGACAAACGAGATTTCACGCAAAGACGCGCGAAAAATACTCATGCCA
>JBIIDW010000107.1:0-6853 GCA_044238215.1 Steroidobacteraceae bacterium | reverse complement strand
ACCGCCGCGATCGAGTTCGGCGCGAGCCGGGTGTACTCGTCGTCGGTGAGCGCGACGAATGCGAAGGCCGTCAATGCGGGCGAGATCTTGCCGGTGAGCTCGATCTCGAGACCCTTCACTTCCGCATCGCCGGAGTTCTGGATCGGGAACGAAGGCGACCCCTGGACCGACGCGCCCTGCTGGATGTCGGAGAAGTCGTTCCAGAACGCCGAGACGTTGACGCGGAGGCGATTGTCCAGCCACTCGGTCTTCGCACCGACCTCGTAGGCGATCAGCGTCTCGGCCTCGAAGGGCGTGTTGAAGCCGACCGGGTCGGCCACCAGCAGCGAGTTGTAGCCGCCCGCCTTGAAGCCCTTGCCCACCGAGCCGTAGAACATCACGTCCTCGCTCGCCTTGTATTCCAGGGCGACCTTGGGAGACGTGGCCGAGAAGGTGTCGCTGCGGTCGACCCGCGTGCGCGTGGTCGAGCCCGGGAAGTCGGCGATCAGGCCCTTGAGGCTCTTGTCGTCCTGCGTGTAGCGCAGGCCGAACGTGCCGCTGAGCCGGTCGCTGAAGTTCCAGGTGCCCTGGGCGAAAACGGCCCAGCTGTCGGTCTCGACGCCGATGACCTGCTGCAGCACCGGGATCGTCACGAACAGTACGTCGTCGACGAACTGGTCGCCCTCCTCGTGCAGGAAGTAGGCGCCGGTGATCCAGTTGAGCCGGTTGCCGAACGACGTGCCCTGCAACTGCAGTTCCTGGCTGACCTGCGTGTGATCGGACACGCTGAGCCGGTTCACGCCGGCGATGAATACGTTCGGCGCCACCTCGAGGCCGCCCGACAGGTCGGTTCGCCAGTCGTCCGACTGGTCGAAGTAGCCGGTCAGCGACTTGAGGGTGAAGCCACCGAAGTCGTGGGTGATGGTCAGCGTGGCGCCCGACTGCACGTTGTCGCCGAATTCGTCGATCGGCGACTGGGTCTGGCGGAAGCCTCCCGTCAGGCTGAACACACCGGGCCGACCGGTGATGGACTCCGCGTTGGTGGTGACCCAGCCGCGCCCGTCCTCCTCGTTGGAGGTGTAGTAGGCGGAGGCCACGACCTGCGTGGAATCCGACTCCCAGGCGAGCTTGCCGCGCACGCCGTACATCTCGCGGTCGCCGCGGTCCTCCTTGCGGGCGCGGTTGAAGTAATAGGGGCCGTTCTCGGCGTAGAAGGCCGAGATCGACCCCGCCAGCGTCTGGCCCAGGCTGCCGGAGAGCGTGCCCCGGAGCCGGACCGTGTCGTGTTCGCCGTACTCGGCCGACACCTGGCCGGCGAAGTCGTCGCCCGGCCGCGGCGTCTTCGTGTACATCTTGATGGCGCCGGTCATGGAGTTGCGTCCGTACAACGTGCCCTGCGGACCGCGCAGCACCTCGACCCGCTCCATGTCGAGGAACTCGGTGTTCGCACCCGACAGCCGACCGCGGTAGAAGTCGTCGACGTAGAAGCTGACCGCCGATTCCGAAGTCACCATCGCGCCGGTCTGCTCGCCGGCCCCGCGCATGTAGACGTTGAGCATCGACTGGTTGGCAGCGCCCGTGTAGAGGAACAGGCCCGGCACGCTGTTCTGCAGGTCCAGCGTGCGGATGACGCCGCGCGCCTCGAGCGTCGATTCGTCGAACGCGCTGACCGCGATCGGCGTGTCCTGGACGTTCGATTCACGGCGCTCGGCCGTGACGACGATTTCCTCGAGTCCCTCCGTCTGCTGGGCCAGCGCGGGGTTCGCGGCGGCCAAGCTTCCGGCAGCGATGGCGGCGAGCACGCCGGCCGTGACGTCCTGGTTTCCCATCCCTGAGCCTCTCGTGGAGTGTTGCGAAAACGCCAAAGGCGCTTCGGGCAACTATATCGCCCCGGTCAGGGTCGCGTCACGCGGTCGCGAGTGCGGCGCGCTCCTCCAGCAGCGCCTCGAAGGCAGCGGCCGGCCGCGCTGCGCTGAACAGCCAGCCCTGGCCGTACTCGCAGCGCAGCGTGCGCAGGATTTCGAGCTGCACGACGGTCTCGATACCCTCGGCCGTGCAGGAAAGGCCGAGGTCGTCGCTCATGGAGATCACCGAGTGCACGACCGCGCGGCTGCGCCGGTCGCTGTCGATGTGCCGGACGAAGCTGCGATCGATCTTGACGCCGGAGAAGGGATAGCGCGACAGGGTGCCGAGCGAGGCATAGCCCGTGCCGAAGTCGTCCAGCACGAGCTTGACGCCCCGCTCGAGGATCGCGCCCAGCACGCGCTGCGCCCTGTCCTCGTCGGCGAGCAGCGTACTCTCGGTGACCTCGCAGGCGATGCGCTGCGGCGCCACGCCATAGCCCTCCAGCATCGCCAGCACGCTCTCGAGGAAGCCCTCGCGCTGCAGCTGCAGCGGGGACACGTTGACGCTGAACGTGAGTCCCTGTGCCCGATCGCCCCAGTCCGCGACGTGCGCGAGCGTACGCCGGAAGATGTGCCGGCCCAGATCGTGGATGCGGCCAGAGCTCTCGGCGACCGGCACGAATTCGTTGGGGCCCACGTCGCCGAGCTCGGCGTGGCGCCAGCGGGCCAGCACCTCCGCACCCGCGAGGACGCCATCCCGGACGCGCACGATGGGCTGGAAGTGCGCGCTGAGGCCGGCGGCGTCGCTGGCGATGTCGCGGGCGAGTTCGCGCGCGAGACGCTGCTGGCGCTTGCGCAGCGCCGACAGCCGCGCATCGTGAACCTGCCAGCGGCCGTGGCCGATGCGCTTGGCCTCGCGCAGCGCGAGTGCGGCGGACTCCATGACCTCCGCGGCGCCCGCACCGTCGAGGCCGGTGACGCCGGCGCTGGCCGTGACGCGCAGGCCGTCGATCGTGCCGCCCGTGAGGGGCTCGGCCAGCGCACCCAGCAGAGCCTGGGTCGCCACGATCGCCGCGGGAACGTCGGCCTCGAGGAGCACGGCGAACTCATCGCCGCCGATCCGCGCCGCGGTGGCCCCCGGGGGACAGGCCGCGCGCAGCCGTTGCGCCACCACGCGCAGGATCTGGTCGCCACCCTCGGCGCCGATCCACTCGTTGACCATGCCGAAGTGGTCGATGCAGAGCAGCACCGCCGAGGCGGGATCGCCGTGCGCAAGGCGCAGCCCGAGCAGGCGCAGGAACTCCGGGCGGTTGACGAGGCCGGTCAGGTGATCGCGGGTCGCGAGGGTGATGCGCTCCTGATCGAGGCGCGCGGCCGTGATGCGGCTGGCGGTCATCGCCGCGAGGGTCGTGAAGATGCCCACGTGCCAGCGGGTGAAGAACCCGACCTCGCCGTGCTCGCTGTCGATGACGCCGATCACCCGCCCGTCGTGGAAGATCGGTACCGCGAGTTCCGAAAGGCGCGCCTGGTCGTCCTGCACGTAGCGCTCGTCGAGCCGGGTGTCGCCGATGCAGATCGGCTCGCCCGCCAGCGCGCAGCTGCCGACGATGCCCTGGCCGAGCTGCAGCCGGATGCGGTTCGCGATCTCGCGCGGCCGCGGATTCTTGGGCCCATGAGCCGCCCGCTGCACCAGGTCGCCGTGCTCCTCGTCGAGCAGGTAGATGACGCAGTCCTCGAGCCCGAGCCGGGCGACGGCCTGCTCGGCGACGTCCCAGAGAATGTCGTCGACGTCGTGCTTGTAGTGCAGCAGCGTGGCGGAGAAGGCCTGCAGCACCTCGAGGTCGCGGACCTTGCTCTGGAGGTCGGCCACGACGTTCCCGTCGGGCGGCGTGGAGCCACGCCCGTTGCCGGGGGCCGTGTGGGTCGCGCGAACCGCCATGGGAGTTCTGAGTGCCGTTTTGCCGGATTCTGGCAATACGGGCCGGTCCGGAATACCGGCTGGTTCGCAATACAATCCGATAGCGGGGCAGAAACGTGACCGCGGTCACGCCCCGACGCTCAGACCTGCAGGATCTCGTTCCCCAGCAGGCGCCCCAGCGCCAGCGCCGGCATCACGGCCATGCCGCCGCAGACCGCGCGCCCCATCAGCTGCCCCATGCCCAGCAGCTCGCCGGCGGCGTAGAGCCCCGGGATCGGCGTGCCGTCGCGCCGCGTCACGCGCAGGCGGCCGTCGACGGCGAGGCCCGCGTAGGACGTGAGGTTCCAGCTCTGCAGCTCGATCGCATAGAACGGCGCCGTGGCGATCGGCCGCGGCATGTGCCGGCGCCCGAGCGCGTCGATGCCCCGGCTCCGGCCGCGGTTGTAGAGCAGCACAGTGTCGGCGAGTCCCGCGGCGTCGATGCCGGCGGCGCGCGCGAGGCCCTCGAGCGAGTCGGCGCGCGAGAACATCGGGGTCGGCGTGGCGAAGGCTTCCCGGGTGTCCGCCGGCGTCCACTCCGCGCCGATCCCGGCCGTGACGATGGGCGGCGCGGCGTCGAAGATGGCCTGATCGAACACCACCCAGCAGCGCTCGCCCGGCTGCGCGCGCAGCGCCTGCTCGTGGGCGTCGTGGCTGGCCACGTCCTCGCAGAGGAAGCGCTGGCCCGCCTGGTTGACGAAGATCTCCCACGGCGGCCGCTCGGGCGGGAAGTTCCGCACCAGCGCACGCACCATCGACGGGTACTGCGCGTCGGCGAGGATGGCGCCGAACAGCGGCGTGTGCTTCTCGCCGCCGCGCACCCAGCCGCCCGCCCCCACGCCGAGGCCGATGCCCGCGCCGGTGCTGAACGGGTAGGTTGCCCGGGAGTAGGTCGGCACGCCCTCGAGCGACCGGTACATCGCCGGATTGCTCGTGTAGCCGCCGCAGGTCAGCGCGACCTGGCGCGCCGCGACGGTTTCGCTGCGGCCGTCGGCGCCCTTGAGGGCCACGCCCGTCACCGTACCGTCGGCGGACTGCAGCAGCGAGGTGACCTCGGTCTGCGTGCGCACGACGACGCGACCGCGGTCGACCCAGGGCTTCAGCTGCGCGTTCAGCACCTCGAGGATCGACATGCCGCCGCGCGGACCCCAGGCGTAGCGCGCGTTCGAGTAGGGATCGTGGGTCGTTCCCATGATCGGGTGATCGTCGAGCACCTGGAAACCGTTGTCGGTCAGCCAGTCGAACGCGGGCGCGGCGTTCTCAACCGCCAGCCGCACCAGCACCGGGTCGGCCGTGTCGCCGCTGATGCGCATGATGTCGTCGTAGTGGGACTGCGGCGTGTCGAAGATGCCGCGGGCCTTCTGCAGCTTCGTCCCGGCCGCGCTCATCTGCCCGGTCGAGAAGAACAGCGTGCCGCCGAGCTGGCCCGCGGCCTCGACGATCAGCACGCGCGCACCGCGCTGCGCGGCGAAGATCGCCGCCGGAAGCCCGGCGTTCCCGCCACCGACCACCACGAGATCCCAGCGCTGCCCCCGCGCCGCGGCCTCGGCCAGGCCACCTGCCGCGCTCGCAGCCACGGCCGCGGCGCCCGCCGACTTGAGGAACTCGCGCTTGGACACGGTCATGATCGCCCTCCGGTCCCCTCGAGGCGCACCTAGCCCGGCTTGCCAGAGGTCGACTGCAGCACGCCGGCCACGCCCGATTCGATGTCCCCGAGCAGCCGGTCGATCACCCGGGGCACCACGTCCCCCATGATCGGACCGGAGTGGCCGGACGTGATCATCTCGATGGGGTATTCGGCCATCAGGCGGCGGAAGGCCGCGACGCGCGCCTTCTGGTCGCGCTGCTTCATGCCGACGAACGGCAGCGCGGGCCGCCCGCTCACGGACTCGAACTGCGCCGGCTGCATCTCGTGCAGCATGGTTCCGCAGACGTTCTCGTCGTCGAGGTGGATGAAGCCGAACAGGTCGACCGAGAACAGCATCTTCAGCCGGGTGTCGTAGGCCCACTGCGTGCCGTTCAGGTCCTTCCAGATCGCATCCAGCAGCACGATCTCGCGGTCGCCGAGGTCGATGCGGTCGCCGTGGCGCTTCGGCACGAGCCGGTCGAGGTCGATCTCCGGATGGAACAGGTGGTAGTCGCGCACGTCACCCACGGCCACGGCCTTGGGGTACTTGCGCAGCAGCCTGCCGAGGTTGCCCGTATGCGGGATCTCCTGGTGGCTGACGAAGACGTAGTCCAGCGGACGGCCCTGCAGCACCGCATCGAGCTGGCCGTCGAGCGAGTACCACAGTCCGTAGTGGCCGGTGTCGAGCATCAGCGTGCGCTCGGAGCCGAGGATCACGTACGCCGCGCAGGGCTCGTGCGTCACCGGCGGCCGGCCGCTCCGGCCCGGCCAGCCCGCCGAATTCGAGCAGCCGCCCACCCAGGCCAGGTCGGGCCGCACCACGCGCGGCAGGCCGCCGCGGACCACGTAGGCCTTGCGGACCGGCGGACTCGGAGCGTCAGACATAGCGTGCCCTCTCACGGTCGACGATCCGGCCGGCGGCGCGCAGCGCCTGCACGGCCAGGCGGACGTGGGCCGTCACCGCCTCGCGCCCGCGGATGACGCAGCCGTGGGCCGGCGCGATCATCCGCACGTCGCGCTCGGCGAAGATCCGCTCCATGCCCTCGATCAGCTGCGGGTAGCTCGCCTCGCGCAGCCAGTGCATGCGCTCGGCGATCTCGCGCGCCACGGTGTCGACGGCGGGCAGGCCGCGCGCCGATTCGATCACGGGCGGCGAGTCCACGGTGGCGAGGTGCCGGAAGGCGAAGCCGTCGGAGGTGAACAGGCAGCCCGTGCTGCGCTCGAAGGCCCACTGCGTGAGGATCATCTGCTTGTAGCCGGCGTCGAGCCACTCGAGGTCGAAACTGCCGATCGCGTTGCGCATGCCGTTGCGCGACCACTCTATCGGGATGCGCCCCAGGAAATCGCGGACCTCGAGCATCGACACCGCCGGATCGTTGATCCACTCGAGGATCCCGCCAGCGCTGCCGAACAGCAGGGTCGGCTGCGCGCAGGTGCCGAGGATGT
>JBIIDW010000106.1:0-6900 GCA_044238215.1 Steroidobacteraceae bacterium | reverse complement strand
AGCGGCCTAGGCCAGTGCGCCGGAATGCGTCAGGATCGCCGAATCGGCGTCGGCGACCAGTGGCTCTTCCCGTAGCCCCTGCGGGTAGAAGCCATAGGCCGGCCCCTGCACCACGCGGCCGCCGGACGCCCGCAGCGCACCGCTGACGAGCAGCATCTCGAGCGGTCCGTCATGGGCGGCCACCGCATCGGGCAGTGATTCGCCGGCCCGCAGCGTCGACCATAGCACCTGCCCTGCCCCGCCCGGCTCGCGCCGCAGAGCTTCGCTGCCGCCCGCCTCCGCAGGCCCGGCGGTCACGCGGCTGACCGTGGCCGGGGACCCGGCATCCGGCGCATCGAGGGCATAGGGCGTCGTGTGCCGCGGCACCGAGACGGCATGCGCCACGGCCGTGCCCGTGGTACGCAGGTACAGCAGGTAGCCCCCTGGCACCTGCACCGAGGCACCGTGCACGGTGCGCGGCGGGAAGTGCACGTAGCTGCCCGGCACGAACCACTGCAGGCCGTCGAAGGTGAAGCGCCCGTCGAGGCAGAGGAACTCCTCGTCCCCCGGGTGGTACTGGGCCTTGTGCTCCACGGTCGTGCGGACCGCCGAACGCAACAGGCTGGTGCGCGCGCCCGTCGCCGGGTCGACGTTCAGCGGCTTGATGTCGATCCCCGGCACACCCGCGGGCTGCCAAGCCAGGCTGTCCACCGAACGAAGTGCAACGGAACTCCTCATGCGCGGGAAATTCTGGCACGCAGCACCGGCCGCACTCATGCAGTCGAGGCATGGAACGATCGATGGGCCTGATCGCGCCGCCGCCGGAGAATCCGGGTTGAGCGGCTCTCCCGCCTGGTTCAGGCTGCGCACATGGAAACCGCCGCCGGGGATTACGAACGGATCGCGCTCGCGATCCGCTGGCTCGATGCGCACCGGGACGCGGGCCCGGGTGTACCGGAGATCGCCGCGGCGGTCGGGCTGCGACCCTCGCAGTTCCACGCGCTCTTCCGCCGCTGGGCGGGCGTGCCGCCGCATCGCTTCCTGCAGCACCTGCGGGCGGCGCGTGCGCGCGCGGCGCTCGCGGGCGGCGCGCCGCTGCTCGAGGCCTCGCTCGAGGCAGGCCTGTCAGGTCCCGGGCGGCTGCACGACCTGTGCGTGCAGGTCGATGCCGCGACGCCGGCGCAGATCCGCGATCGCGGTGCGGGGCTCGCGCTGCGCTTCGGACTCGCGCCGACGCCGTTCGGCACCGCGCTGCTGGCCGCCTCGCCCCGCGGCATCTGCGCGCTGACCTTCGATGCCCCCGCGAACGCGGACGAGGCCGCCGAAGCGCTGCTCGCGCGCTGGCCGCGCGCGACCCTGACGCGGGACGACGCGCTGGCACGCAGCACGGTCGAGCGCATCTTCCGCAGCGCGCGGCAGTCGGGGGCGGCGCCGCTGACGATCCACCTGCAGGGCACCAACTTCCAGCTGAAGGTCTGGCAGGCCCTGCTGGCCATCCCGCCGGGCACGGTCGAAAGCTACGCGTGGGTGGCCGCCGCGGTCGGCGCACCTGCGGCGACGCGGGCCGTCGGCACCGCCGTCGGCGCCAACCCGCTGGCGTTCGTCATCCCCTGCCACCGCGTGCTGCGGGCGGACGGCACGCTGGGAGGCTACCGCTGGGGCCTGCTGCGCAAGCGCGCGATGCTGGCGTGGGAGACGGTGCGCGACGGATGATGCGCCCCTCGCGCAGTCCGCGCGCCACTCCGACCGGAGAACTCACCGATGCTCGCCTACGTCTGCCTCGGCACCAACGACCTGGACCGATCCACGGCCTTCTACGACGCGCTGCTCGCGGAACTCGGCGCGCGGCGCGCCATGTCGACGGACCACTACGCCGCGTGGGCGAGCGCGGCCGGCAGCCCGATGCTGGCCTCGATCAAGCCATATGACGGCAGGCCGGCGACGGCCGGCAACGGCACGATGGTGACGCTGAGCGCGCAGTCGCGCGAGCAGGTGGACGCGGCTTACGCCAGGGCGATGGCGCTGGGCGCACAGGACGAGGGCGCCGCAGGCCAGCGCGACGGCGGCCTCTACATCGGTTATTTCCGCGACCCGGACGGCAACAAGCTGGCAGTCGCGTTCATGGGCTGAGCGTTCCCGGCGGCGTGAAGTGCGCCGGGCCGACACGCTCGGCGCGCTGCCGGTAGTCAGAGGGCAGCTCCGCCCACGAGGCCATCTTGCGGCCCGACGCGTGCCAGACGAGATGGCCCGGGGCGTCGCCCATCTGCATCCAGCGCAGCCAGGGCGCCACGTAGGTCGACGAGAACGTGGTCGCGACGCTGGGCCGCGCGGCGTCGTCGAGTTCGGATGCCGGGGCCATCATGGTCTGGATTTCGATCCAGGGCTGTGGGGCCCGCGCCAGGTAGCGGCTGGTGACCAGCCAGAACGTCCCGCCGTTGGCGTTGGCTTCCATCGCCCACGGGATCCGGTCGCCCGCCGTCAGGTCGTAGCCGGCGGGCGAGAAGCGGCTCGCCCCGCCCAGCGAGCGCAGCACGTTGGGCGCGACCTCCACCGTGGCGCCGGTGACGGGGTTCGCCCAGGCGTCGAGGTAGGCGCCGCTCGAGCGGTCGCGGAAGAACGTGAGCGTGCTCGACAGGGTGGTCCAGGTGTCCTGGGCGACCCTGCGCACCCAGTAGACCTCGGTGCCTTCGAAGTTGAACAGGTGTACGGGAGCGCTGCGCTCGCGCACCGCGTAGATGCGGCCGGTGTAGTACCAGGGGATCTCGGCGTCGGCGGCGCTGGCATGCAGCCGCATGTAGCGCTCGACGTCGGCGCCGCTGACGACACCGGCGACGCCGGGCGCTGCGGGCGCGGCGCCCTGGCCTCGGGCCTGCGCCGGCCCCAGCGCGGCGGCGATCTGCGCGGCGCCCGCCGCCGCGCCGCCCCACGCCAGCAGCGTACGCCTGGAAAACGTGACGTCCTGCTCGACCATCGGTGCCGCCTCCGGACTCGAACGCAATGCTCAGAAGTTCGGCTTGTCGGTGGCGGCTTCGAAGCGGGCGACCGCCTCGGTGACGATGCGCCGCGCCATCGCCGCGTCGCCCCAGCCGCTGATCTTCACCCACTTGCCCTTCTCGAGGTCCTTGTAGTGCTCGAAGAAGTGGCCGATGCGCTCGAGCCAGTGCTTGGAAACCTGGTCGATGTCGTGGACGTGGCTGTAGCCGTTGAACACCTTGTCGACCGGCACGGCGAGCAGCTTCTCGTCCGAGCCGGCCTCGTCCTGCATCATCAGCACGCCGACCGGCCGGCAGCGGATCACGGAGCCCGGCACCAGCGGCAGAGGCAGGATCACCAGCACATCGGCCGGATCGCCGTCGCCGCACAGTGTGTGCGGCACGTAGCCGTAGTTGCAGGGGTAGCGCATCGGCGTCGACAGGATGCGGTCGACGAAGATCGCGCCGGTTGCCTTGTCGACCTCGTACTTGACGGGATCCGCGTCCTTCGGGATCTCGACGATCACGTTCAGGTCGTCGGGTACGCTGCGGCCCGTGGGGACGAGGTCGAGTGCCATGACTGCTCATTGATGTTCAGCCGAGCCGGCCGGAAACGACCCGCGAGAAGATCAGGTGACCGACCCAGGTCGAGGGCAGCAGCATGGCAAGGAAAGCGAAGTGATACCACAGCGGCAGCGTCTCCCGGTACTGCCACTGCACCGCGGCCCCGACCAGCAGCAGCGCACCGCCCAGCGTGAGCGCCGCGCGCGCACCGAACGGCCTCGACAGCCACGAGGCGACGGCGCCGGCGAGCTCGGAGTAGACGATGCTGAGGGCCAGCAGCGCCGCCAGCATCGTCGGGGAGACGGCAGCACCCTGCGCGAACTGCTGCGGGAACAACGATGCGAGCAGCGCATTGCCGCCGAGGAACAGCGCGCTCCACAGCACGAACCCCGCCACGCTGCCCACGATCCAGTGCATCAGCGGGTCCTCACACGGAACGCGAGATCAGTTCCTTCATGATCTCGTTGCTGCCGCCGTAGATCCGCTGCACGCGGGAGTCGGCGAACATGCGGCACACGAGGTACTCGTTCATGTAGCCATAGCCGCCGTGCAGCTGCACGCACTCGTCGATCACCTGCTGCTGCATGTCGGTGACCCACCACTTGGCCATCGAGGCGGTCTCGTTGTCGAGCGTGCCGTCGACGACTTCCTGGATGCAGCGGTCGACGAACACCCGCGCGACGCGGGTGATCGTGGCGACCTCGGCGAGCTTGAAGCGCAGGTGCTGCATCTGCCCGATGGGCTGGCCGAACGCCTTGCGTTCCTTGACGTAGCGCGAGGTCTCGGCCAGCGCGCCTTCCATCGCGCCGACGCCGCAGACGGCGATGATCGCGCGCTCGTACGGCAGGTCGGCCATGAGCTGGTACATGCCGCGGCCCTCCTCCGGGCCCAGCAGGCAGTCGGCGGGCACGAGCACGTCCTCGAAGAACAGCTCCGCGGTGTCCTGCGCCGCCATGCCCATCTTGTCGAGCACGCGGCCGACGCGGTAACCCGGCAGGTTCGCGGTCTCGACCATCAGGATCGAGAGCCCGCGCTTGCGCTCGTTGGGGTCGGTGCGCACGACCAGCATCAGCAGGCCGGCCTGGCCGCCGTTGGTGATGAAGATCTTCGAGCCGTTGATCCGGTAATGATCGCCCTCGCGCACCGCACGGGTGCGGATGCCCTGCAGGTCGGACCCCGCGCCCGGCTCGGTCATCGCGATTGCACCGATCAGCTCGCCGCGCGCCAGCCGCGGCAGCCAGCGCTGCTTCTGCTCCTCGCTGCCGTGGTTCAGCACGTAGTGCGCGCAGATGCTGTGCACGCCCTGGCCGAAGCCCGAGATGCCGCGCCGCGACAGTTCCTCGTACATGACGCACTCGTGACGGAAGTCGCCGCCGCCGCCGCCATACTCGGCCGGGATGTCGAGGCACAGCAGGCCCATCTCGCCCGCCCGCAGCCACGTCGCGGGGTCGACGTGGTGCTGGGCGCGCCAACGGGCGTCGTGCGGCAGCATCTCCTGCTCGATGAAACGCGACACGGTGTCGCGGAAGGTGCGCAGGTCGTCGTCGAGCCACGGGGACTGGTATTCGTTCATGTGGTCGGGGCCGGATTCAGGTGTGGGTGGAATGCTGCATGAGCCTTACGGAAAAAACGATAGCATTGTCCGTAGAAAGGACTACGACGGACCAGTTTTGTGGCGAATTCGAGACCGTGTCGTCGGGATCGCCCCGGGCCCCGACCAGGCGCGGCCGCATGGGTCGTGCGGCTCGCGGCCGGCTGGCTCGCCGTGGCGGGCCTCGGCGCCCCGGGAGCAGGCGCCGCCGAGGTGGCTGCGGACGGCCCGGCGAGGCCCCGCACGTGCCTGGTACTGAGTGGCGGCGGCGCCCGGGGAGCCGCCCACGTGGGCGTGCTGCGGGTGCTCGAGGAACTGCGCGTGCCGGTGGACTGCGTGGTCGGCACGAGCATGGGTTCCATCGTCGGCGGCGCCTGGGTAGCCGGCACGTCGCCGGCGGAAATGGAGACGGCACTGCGCACGGCGCGCTGGGACGTCGTGCTGGGCGACCAGCCGGAGCGGCCACGCCGCTCGTGGCGCAGCAAGGAACTGGAACGGCTGCGGATCTTCGGGGCCGAACTCGGGCTTCGCGACGGCAAGGCCGTGCTGCCGGGCGGCGCGGTGATCGGCCAGCAGCTCGAGGGATTCCTGCGCGGACTGCTCGGGCCGCCGGTCGAGCGCGCGTCCTTCGACGAACTGCCGATCCCGTTCCGCGCGCTGGCTACCGACATCGAGACCGGCAAGCTCGTGATCCTGTCGCGCGGGTCGATGAACGCCGCCGTGCGCGCAAGCATGTCGGTGCCGGGCGCCTTTGCGCCGCAGGAGATCGACGGCCGGCTGCTGGTCGACGGCGGGCTCGTGCGCAACCTCGGCGTGGATGTGGCACGCGGCCTGGGCGCCGAGCGGATCATCGCCGTGAACCTGGGCACCCCGCTCTCGCCCCGGGACCAGGTGACATCGCTGCTGGGCGTGACTTCGCAGATGATCAACATCCTGACCGAACAGAACGTGCAGGCGTCCCTCGCCCAGCTCGGGCCGGCCGACGTGCTGATCACCCCCGACCTCGGCAGTTACAGCGCTGCGAACTTCGCCGAGGCATGGACCATCATCGAGACCGGCGAGCTCGCCGCCCGGGCAGTGGCCGACCGTCTGGCGGGATTCGCCGTGCCGGAGGCGGAGTACCGGTCCTGGCAGGCGTCGCGCCGCAGCCGCACCGCGGTAGGCCCGGCCGTGGCGCTCAGCGTCGACATGAGCGGCCTGAAGGTCGTTGACCCCGCAGCGCTGCAGGCCACCTTCGACGACGTGGTGGCGGAGTTCGACGGCGTGCCGGACGTCGACCGCGCGATCGAGGCGCTGTACGCCACGGACGACTTCGAGCAGGTCAGCCTGCGGACCGAGCAGACCGCGGCTGGCCCGGCCTTCGTACTCGTGCCGCGTGAGAAGTCCTGGGGACCCAACTACCTGAGGCTCGGCACCACGCTGTCCACGGACCTCGACGGTCGCAGCGCCTTCACGCTGTTCGGCGACCTTCGCGCCACCTGGCTGAACGACCGCGGCCTCGAGTGGCGAAACTCGGCATCGCTGGGCGACGTGGTCGGGCTCCGCTCCGAGCTGCTGCAGCCGATCGACGTCGGTCGCAGGGGGTTTGCCGGGGTCTACGTCGACGGCCGGCGGCGCCTCGACGACGCCTTCATCGGCCAGGAAGCCGTCGGGCGGTTCCGCAACGACGTGATCGCCGGCGGCATCGAACTGCGCAGCCGCTACCGCACGGACGCGGAGTTCCGGCTGGGCTTGCGCCGGTCCTTCTACCAGGCCCGCCAGGAGAGCGGCGTGCCGACGCCGCGCATCGACGCC
>JBIIDW010000105.1:0-6918 GCA_044238215.1 Steroidobacteraceae bacterium | reverse complement strand
GCGTGGCCGCAGCCGAGCCGCCGGCAGCGGCGCCGTCAGCCTCGCCGCGCTCGAACACCACGAGCTCCGCGCCGACCGCGATGCTGTCGCCGGGCGCCCCGGCCAGCGCGACGATGCGCCCCGACACCGGGCTCGGGACCTCGACGACCGCCTTGTCGGTGGCCATCTCCGCCAGCGGCTGGTCCTCGGCGACGACGTCGCCGACCGCGACCTTCCAGGCGACGATCTCCGCTGCGACGGTGCCTTCGCCGAGATCGGCGAGCTTCATGACGTAGCGGCTCACGCGGCCTCCAGCAGCGACTCGAGCGCACGGCGCACGCGCAGCTTGCCTGGGAAGTACTCCCACTCGAAGGCGTGCGGATAGGGCGTGTCCCAGCCGGCGACGCGTTGGATCGGGGCCTCGAGGTCCCAGAAGCAGCGCTCCTGTATCGAGGCCGCGAGCTCGGCGCCAAATCCGGCGAAGCGGGTGGCCTCGTGCACGACCAGGCAGCGCCCGGTGCGCGACACGGACCCGGCGACGGTATCGATGTCGAGCGGCACGATGCTGCGCAGGTCGACGACCTCGGCGTCGAGGCCCATCTCCTCCACCGCGCCAAGGCAGACGTGCACCATCGTGCCGTAGGTGACGATCGTCGCGGCGGCGCCGGGGCGCACGATCGAGGCACGCCCGATCGGCACGCGGTAGTGGCCCTCGGGAACCTCGGCCAGCGGGTGCCCGGCCCAGGACTGCGCGGGCTTGTGCGGATCGCCGTCGAAAGGCCCGTTGTAGATCCGCTTGGGCTCGAAGAACACGACCGGGTCGTCGCCCTCGATGGCGGCGATCAGCAATCCCTTGGCGTCGTACGGGTTGGACGGCATCAAGACCTGGATGCCGCTGACGTGCGCGAAGATCGCCTCGGGACTCTGCGAGTGCGTCTGGCCGCCGCGGATGCCGCCACCACAGGGCGTGCGGATCGTGACCGGGGCGGTGAACTGCGACGCGCTGCGGTAGCGCATGCGCGCGAGCTCACTGACGATCTGGTCGTAACCCGGATAGATGTAGTCGGCGAACTGGATCTCGGCCACCGGTCGCAGCCCGTTGACGGCCATGCCGATCGCCGCGCCGACGATGCCCCCCTCGGCGATCGGCGTGTCGATGACGCGGTGCGCGCCGTGCTTCCTCTGCAGACCGTCGGTCACGCGGAACACGCCGCCGAAGAAGCCGATGTCCTCGCCGAGGAGCACGACGGCGGGGTCGCGAGCCAGCATGACGTCCATCGCCGAGTTCAGGGCCTGCACCATGTTCATCGTGGGCATGGCGCTAACCCCCACGGACCGGCGGCGAGGCGGCCCGCGCCACCTCGAGCTCGGCGAGCAGTTCCGCACGCTGGCGGGCGAGGTGCGGCGGCAGCTCGCGGAACACGTCGTCGAACATCAGCGCGGGATCGAGTCGCGAATCCTCCTGCACGGACCCGGCGCGCTGCGCCTCCTGCCAGTCGTCGGCAAGCCGCTGCTCGACCGCGACCTGCAGCGCCGCGTGACGCTCGTCGGACCACTCCCCGCTCGCCACCAGGTGACGGCGCAGCCGTTCGAGCGGATCGCCGAGCGGCCAGTGCTCGTAGTCGTCGCCCGGCCGGTAGCGCGACGGATCGTCGCTCGTGGAATGCGCACCGGCGCGATAGGTCACGTGCTCGATCAGCGTGGCGCCGTGCCCCCGGCGTGCGCGCTCGGCGGCCCACGCGGTCACGGCGTGCACGGCCAGGAAGTCGTTGCCGTCGACCCGCACGCCGGCGATGCCGATGCCCGGTCCGCGCGCGGCGAACGACCGCTGCTCGCCGCCGGCGAAGCCCTGGAACGTCGAGATCGCCCACTGGTTGTTGACGACGTTGATGATCGCAGGAGCCCGGTAGACCTTCGCGAACAGCAGCGCGTGATGAAAGTCGGCCTCGGCGGTGCTGCCCTCGCCCAGCCAGCAGCTGGCGATGTGCGTCTCGCCCTTGATCGCCGAGGCCATCGCCCAGCCGACCGCCTGCGGGCACTGGGTCGCGAGGTTTCCCGAGATCGTGAAGATGCGGTGCTCGGCCGAGTGGTACAGCGTGGGCAGCTGGCGGCCGCGGCACATGTCGCGGGAATTGGAGAGCAGCTGGCACATCAGCTCGGCGGGCGCCACGCCGCGGGTCAGGAACAGGCCCTGGTTGCGATACGACGGGAACAGCATGTCGCCGGGCTCGAGCGCCATCGCACCCGCGACGGACACGGCCTCTTCGCCGTAGCTGCGGACGTAGAAGGTGATGCCGCCCTTGCGGTGGGTGCGCTGCATGCGGTCGTCGAACGCGCGTGTCAGCACGAGATTGGCCAGGCCCGCCCTGAGCACGTCGGGAGGCAGCGACGGGTTCCAGGGGCCCACTGCCCTGCCCTCGTCGTCGAGCACGCGGACCAGCCGGTCCGCGAGTTCCGCAGTGTCGCGCACCGCGACGTCCACCGGTGGCCGGTGCACGGCACCCGCGGGATCGAGCGGCACGTAGCTGAAATCAGGACGATCGCCGGGCCGGGCCGGAACCGCCGGGACGTGTAGGCGTGGCGTGGCGCTCATGCGACTAGCGTACGCAACCTCGTGTGGAAAACTCTGCGCGAATGGGTGGCGGCGCGGCACATGTTTTGGATATTTTAACCACCTGTAAATCTTTTCTGGTCTTCGGCAACCATGAAACTCGACCGACTCGACATCAGCATCCTTAATGCACTGCAAAAAGACGCAACGCAATCCACGACCGAGATCGCGGCGAGCGTCGGGCTCTCACAGTCGCCCTGCTGGCGCAGGATCAGCCTGCTGGAGGAGGCCGGCATCATCCAGCGCCGCGTGGCGCTGCTCTCGCGCGAGCGACTGGGCCTGGAGGTGCTGGTCTTCGTGCACGTCAAGCTGACCAGCAACGGCTGGCAGTCCATGCCGCGGTTCCGTGAAAAAGTGGTCAGTTTCCCCGAGGTGCTGCAGTGCTTCGCGCTGCTCGGCGACATCGACTTCATCCTGCTGGTCGCCACGCGCAACCTCGCCGAGTACAACGCCTTCGTGCAGGGCCGGCTCGCACAGGTGCCGGGCGTGCAGTCGATCGACTCGCGGATCGTGATCGAGGAAGCCAAGAACACCACGGAGCTGCCGCTGGCCGCGCTGGCGGCGCACGCGGGCTGAGGTCGTGCGGCGCCCGCGGCACGCGCCTCCTCGGCTATAGTGCGGGTCATGAGCTACCTGCCTGAGGGCTGCGCGCGGCCGAGCAAGGACCCACTCGACGCGTTCTGGGCGGAAGCGCGCGCCGCCCGCCCGGACGTCGACTGGCCGGACAGCTACCAGGTGCGCTGGATCGGCCTCGACGCCGAGAGCACCCGCCAGATCTTCGATCTCATCCGCACGGGCGACAAGACCGGCACCTTCACGCTGCCGTGGATCGTCGAGCGCACGGATCAGCCAGTGCCTCGCGCGGGCGACTGCATCGTGCTGATCGACTTCGACGGTACGCCGACCCAGCTCGTGCGTCTCGGGGAGATCCGCCTCGTGCGCTTCGGCGCCGTCACCGCAGCCGACACCGCCATCGACGGTTCGCCGGTGCGCGACCCGGCCGTCTGGAAGCCACTGCACACCATCTACTGGAACGGCCTGCTGCAGCCCTTCGGGCTGACGGTGGCCGACGACATGCCCTTCTGGGCGGAGCCGTTCACGCTGCTCTACGACCGCGGATGATCGCGATCAAGCTGCTGCTCGTGCCGCTGCTGCTCGCGGTGGTCACGCTCGCGGGCCGGCGCTGGGGCCAGGGCGTGGCGGGCTGGCTGGGCAGCTTTCCCATCGTCGCCGGGCCGATCCTGCTGATCCTGTCGCTCGAGCAGGGCGCGGCCTTCGGCGCGCGCGCCGCGCAGTTCGCTTTGGCGGGCATCGCGGCCACGATGGCGTTCTTCGTCGTCTACGCGCGGCTGGCGCAGCGCTGCGGCTGGGCGAGCGCGATGCTGGGCTCGCTGCTGGTGTGGCTGGCGGCCGTGGCGGCGCTGATGCAGTTGCCCCACGACCTGCCGGTCGCGATGGGCGTGGCGCTGTTCTCGCTCGCGGCGTCGGCCCCGGCGATGGGCAGCCCGGAGACGGCACCGACGCCCCCGCCCGCGCCCCCGCCCCACCGCCTGGAGCTGCCGGCGAGGATGGCCGCCGGCGCGGGCCTGACCATGCTCAGCAGCGCGCTCGCGGCGCGCTTCGGCGCCGATGCCAGCGGCTACGCGGCACTGTTCCCGGTGGTCGGCGCCACCGCGGCCGGATTCAACCACGCCACGGCCGGGGCGGCCTCGGCACGGGCTTTCCTGCGCGGCATGACGCGAGGCATGTGGTCCGTGGCGGTGTTCTGCGGCGTGCTGACGCTCGCGCTCGCGCGCTGGCCCGTCGCCGCGGCGTTCGGCGCCGCCGTTGCGGCGACCGTGGCGATGCACGCCGCCACGCGGCCGCGCGCGCCCTAGCCCGCGCGCGGCGTCAGGGCCGGGCGAAATCGCCCGCGCCGAGCAGCACCGCCACACCGAGCACGAGGAATATGGCGGCGGCGATGCCGTGCACCAGTTTCATCGGCAGCTTGCGCGCCGCGACCTCGCCGAGCAGCACCGCGGGCACGTTGGCGATCATCATGCCGAGCGTGGTGCCGGCCACCACCCCGACCAGCGAGGCGTACTTGGCCGCCAGCGCCACCGTCGCGATCTGGGTCTTGTCGCCCATCTCGACGACGAAGAACACCAGCAGCGTCGTGACGAACACGCCGAACCGCGGCGGCTTGACCTCGGCCTCGTCGTCGAGCTTGTCGGGCACCATGATCCAGGCGGCCATGGCGATGAACGACACGCCGAGGATCCAGCGCATCGCCTCCGGCCCGATGACGGACGCGAGCCAGGCGCCGATCGCACCCGCCAGCGCGTGGTTCAGCAGCGTGGCGACCAGGATGCCGAGGATGATCGGCACGGGCTTGCGGTATTTCGCCGCGAGCACCAGCGCAAGCAGCTGGGTCTTGTCGCCGATTTCGGCGAGAGCGACCACGCCGGTCGAGATCAGGAACGCTTCCATTCAGGCTCCGGCGTGCGTGCGGGCGCGGGATTCTAGCGCGCGGCGCGCAGCCAGGGCATCGCGGCGAACACCAGCAGCATCGCCAGGTAGACGGTGCCGGAGACGGGATCGCGGCTGGCCAGGTACGCCGCCAGCGGACGACCGGCCAGCACGACCGCGAGCAGCAGCTCGGCCAGCACCAGCAGGACCAGGCCGAGCGCGCCGATCCGCAGCAGCGCGGCGGCGCGGGGCGGGCCGCGAAGCCGCCGCAGCACCAGGCCGGCCGCCCAGTGGATGGCGATCAGCATCAGCGGCATCTCGAGCAGCTCCGCCCACCGCTCGCCCAGCCGCGGCACCAGCAACGGCACGCGGATGGCGCCGAGCAGGAAGCCGATGCCGAAGACCGCGCCGAAATAGAGGAACGCCAGGCGCAGTTCCTGCAGGCTCATCGCGCCGGGACCGGCACCTGCGGGTCGACGGCGTGGAAAATCCGGCCCAGGCAATTGCTGCTGAGCGCGCACTCGGCCGTCAGCCGGCCGAGGCCGCTGCGCGTGACGGCACCGAAGCGCCGCTGGTCCGTGGTGAGCTCCGCGCGCTCGGTCGTGCCAGGCGCGTCATTGCGCAGCACGGCGTTGCGGATGATCGTGTACGGCACGCCGCTGGCGATCAGCTCGCGCTCGGCCACGTCCTTGGCGGTGAGCACCTCGGCCATCATCGGCCAGCGCGACTCGGGATAGATGGCGCGGCTGTCGCCCGCGCCCACCGAGCTGTGCAGGATCACCTGACGCACGCCGCCCGCCTTCGCGCCGGCGGTGATCGCGCGCTGCGTGGTCTCGTAGAACGCCGCCGGCTCGCTGGCGCGCTTGCCGAGCGCGTTGACCGCGACGTCGTAGCGACGCGCACGGAAGGCCGCGATCACGTCACCCTCGCGCGTCGCGTCGCCCACCGCGAACTTCACCGGCAGGCCCTGCAGGCGCTCGAGGCTGGAGCCCTCGCGGTGGAACACGGTGACCGAGTGCCCGGCGCGGTCGAGCGCGCGCACCACCTCGGCGCCGAGCTGGCCGGTGCCGCCGAACACCAGTACCTCGGCGGCGCCGGCGGACAGTGGCAGCAACAGCGCAGCGCCGAGCGCCAGCCCCCGCAGCAGCCGTGAAATGGTGCCTCGTGACCTGATCATGGGAAGCTCCTCGCCGGTTCAGACGTTGAAGCGGAAGTGCATGACGTCGCCCTCGCGGACGACGTACTCCTTGCCCTCGAGGCGCAGCTTGCCAGCCTCCTTCGCGCCCTGCTCGCCCTTCAGCGCGACGTAGTCCTCGAAGGCGATGACCTCGGCGCGGATGAAGCCGCGCTCGAAGTCGGTGTGGATCACGCCGGCGGCCTGCGGCGCGGTGGCGCCCTTCTTCACGGTCCACGCCCGCACTTCCTTCGGGCCGGCGGTGAAGTAGGTCTGCAGTCCCAGCAGCGCATACCCCGCGCGGATCACGCGATTGAGGCCAGGCTCCTCCAGGCCGAGCTCCTTGAGGAACTCGGCTCGATCCGCCTCATCGAGCTGGGCGATCTCGGCCTCGATCGCGGCGCACACGGCCACCACCTGCGCACCCTCGTCCGCGGCGAGCTTCGTCACCGCGTCGAGCATCGGGTTGTCGCGGAAGCCGCTCTCCTGGACGTTGGCGACGTACAGCATCGGCTTGTAGGTCATCAGCTGCAGGTCGCGCACGATCGGCCGCTCGGTGTCATCGAGCGGCACGGCGCGCGCCGGCTTGCCGCCGTTCAGCGCGTCGCGCACGCGCCGGATCACTTCACGGGCCTTGATCGCGTCCTTGTCCTGCGCCTTGGCCGCCTTCTCGGCGCGGGCCAGCGCCTTCTCGATCGTCTCGAGG
>JBIIDW010000104.1:0-6932 GCA_044238215.1 Steroidobacteraceae bacterium | reverse complement strand
CGGGCGCCGCAAGCATGACGCAGCGCCCGCGGCCCGGTACCATCCGGCCATGCCTGTTCCAGCACAATTCCTGCCCGATCCGCTGCCCGCGGAGCCGCTCGCCCTGGCGCGCGCCTGGCTGTCGGAAGCCACGCAGCGGCGCGACCAGCCGAACCCCAACGCGATGGTGCTGGCCACCGTCGACCCGGCGGGTCATCCGTCGGCGCGCGTCGTCCTCTGCAAGGACATCGTCGTCGACCCGGGCTACGTGTCCTTCTACTCGAACTACCTTTCCCGCAAGGGCCGCGAACTGGCGGGCAACCCGCGCGCGGCCCTCGTGCTGCACTGGGACCACCTGCACCGGCAGGTACGCATCGAGGGCGAGGTCGTCAGGGCCCCCGAAGCGGACAGCGACGAGTATTTCCGCACGCGGCCGTGGCAGCGGCGCATCGGCGCATGGGCCAGCGCGCAGAGCGAGCCGGTGGCGTCGCGGTCGGAACTGGAGCAGGCGGTGGTCGACGTTGCCCGCCGCTTCGGCACACCGGTGCCGGGCCCGGAGTACATGGCGGAGCCGCCGGGAGGCGATCCGCGGATCCCGCGGCCCCCGCACTGGGGAGGCTACCGCCTGCAGGCCGACGCCGTGGAACTGTGGGTGGAGGGCGAGTCGCGCATCCACGACCGGGCGCGCTGGACCCGGCCGCTGCGCGGCGCCGCCGGTGGCGTGCCCGCGCCCGCGGGCCAGTGGAGCGTTTCACGGCTCCAGCCCTGAGCGGCATGAGCGCAGCGCCCCTGCTCGACGCCGAGGGCCTCGCCATCCGCGCCGGTTCGCGGGAGCCCGTCACCGGGCTGGGTTTTGCCGTGCATCCTGGGGACTTCGTCGCGGTGCTCGGGCGAAATGGCGCAGGCAAGACCCTGCTGCTGCACACGCTGGCCGGACTGCGACCGTCAGCCTCGGGCGTGGTCCGGCTGTCCGGCGACGACCTGCGCGGCCTCTCGCGCCGCCAGATCGCCGCGCGCGTCGGCCTGCTGCCGCAGGACCTCGAGCCGGTGCCCGACACCACCGCTCTCGAGGTCGTCGCGGCGTCGCGCTATACGCACCGGTCCGCCTGGCGCGCGCCCGGCGCGGACGACACCCGGGTCGCCGCGGATGCGCTGCGGCGCGCCGGCGCGGCGGACCTCGCACACCGCGCCTTCGACGAGCTTTCGGGCGGCGAGCAGCGCCGCGTCGCGGCCGCCGCCGTGCTCGCGCAGGGCGCAGCCCTGCTGCTGCTCGACGAACCCACCAACCACCTCGATCCCCACCACGCGCTGGCGCTGCTGGCGCTGTTCTCGACGCATTGCGCGGCCGGCGGCAGCGTGATCGCGGCGCTGCACGACGCGACGCTCGCGGCGCGCCATGCCACCCACGTGCTGATGCTGGAGGGCGACGGCCGCTGGCAGTTCGGTACCTCCGAACTGCTCGATGCCGCACGCCTGTCGGCGCTCTATCTCACGCGGATCGTCGAGACCGAGGCAGCAGGCCGGCGGGTGTTCGTGGCCGCCTGAGGCAAACCATGCTCAGGCGAGCGCGCGACGCAGCACGTCGTGCAGCCTGCCATTGGTCGCAAGCACGGTGGTGGTCTGCAGGCCGACCGGGCCGCCGTCGAGGTCGGTGAAGCTGCCGCCGGCCTCCTCGACGATCACGGTCAGCGCCGCGATATCGAGGATGTTGACGTCCGACTCGACCACCGCGTCGAGCGAGCCGCGTGCCAGCAGGTGGTAGTGGACGAAGTCGCCGTAGCCGCGCAGCCGGTTCACCTGGGTGACGAGTTCACCGAAGCGCGCCCAGCGCGGACCGGCGGCAAGGGTCTTGAGGTTGCCCGTGGAGAGGATGGCGGCGCCGACGTCGGCAACCGCGCTGACGCGGATCGGCCGCCCGTCGAGGAAGGCGCCGGCGCCGCGCTCCGCCCACGCGAGTTCCCCGTAGGCCGGCGCCGAGGAGACCCCGAGCACCATGCGACCGCCGCGCATCAGCGCGATCTGGGTGGAAAAGAAAGGACAGTCGCGCACGAAGGACTTGGTGCCGTCGATCGGATCAACCAGCCAGACGCTCTCGGCGCCCATGCCGTGCTGCCCCGTCTCCTCGCCATAGAACCCGTAGCCCGGGAAGCGCTGCCCGAGGACCTCGCGGATGACCTCCTCGGCGCGCACGTCAGCCTCGGTGACCGGCGAGCGGTCGGCCTTGGTGACCACGGCGAGGTTGCGCTGGTAGAGCCCGCGGATGACCTCGGCGGCGGCGCGGGCCGCGTCAAGCGCGGCCTGGAGTTCGGCGGAGGGAGCGTCGGGCATGGATGGCGATCGCAATCGCGGCAGGGGCCGCAGCGTGCTTCGACCGCAGGACACTGTCAACCCGCGATGCAGCGCTCCCCGCCGAGGGGTATCGTTCGCACCGGGGAATCCCCCTGGCACGGACGCATCGCGATGGGCAACCGACTCAGCAAGATCTACACGCGGACCGGGGACGACGGCACCACCGGCCTCGGCGACGGCGCGCGCGTGCGCAAGGACGACGCGCGCGTCGAGGCGTACGGCACCGTGGACGAGGCCAACAGCGCGATCGGCGTGGTACTGGCGGTGCCCGGCCTGCCGGACGACCTGCGGCGCTGCCTCACCGGCGTCCAGCACGACCTGTTCGACCTCGGCGGCGAACTGTGCATCCCGGGCCTGCGCATGATCCAGCCGGAGCACGTGACGCGACTCGAGCAGGCGCTCGACTCGTTCAACGACCCGCTGCCGCCGCTGAAGGACTTCATCCTGCCAGGCGGCGGGCCCGCCGCCGCCGCCTGCCACGTGGCGCGCACCGTCGCCCGTCGCGCCGAACGCCGGGTCTGGACGCTGGCGGCGTTGGCGGGCGACGTGTCGCCGGAGCCGGCGCGCTACCTCAACCGGCTGTCCGACCTGCTGTTCGTGCTCGCGCGGGTGCTGGCTCGGCACGAGAACGGTGCCGAAGTGCTCTGGCGGCAGGACCGCGGGCGCTGACGCGCCGGGCCGGGGCCGGCGGCCGGCCCCTGCTCAGGCGCGCGACACGGCGCGCTCGTCGACCTCGCTGCGGATCTGGGTCCCGATGATCAGCGCGAGGACGACGGCGGCGGCCAGCACCGCGAATGCGACCTGGTAGCTGCCGTAGGCGTCGAACAGCCGCCCGGTGATCCAGCTTCCGAAGCCGACGCCGAACGATTCCAGCAGGCTGATCGAACCGTTGATCCGGCCGATCTCGCGCAGGCCGAAATTGTTCACCGCCAGCATGTTGTAGAGCGTGAAGAGGCCGCCCCAGCCGAGGCCGATCACCACGGCCGCGGCCACGACCCACTCCCGCTGCATGCTCGCCAGCAGCAGCACGCCGCACAGCATGATGACGAGGCAGCCCATGAACACCTTGTGGCGATCGATCCGGTCCGCCAGCGCGCCGTTGAACAGCTTGGCCGCCATCGCCACGAGGCTGAACACGAACAGCACCTTGCCGGCGTCCTTGAGGCCGTAGCCGAAGGTCTTGTTCAGGTGCAGCACCAGGTGCTGCACGAAGCCGAAGATCGCGTAGTAGGTCAGGAACCCCGAGATCCCGATGGCCCAGAACGTGCGGGTGCGGATCGCCTCGCGGAACGTCAGCCCGTGCTGCTTGAGGTCGGCGATCGCCTCGCTCTGGCCCACCGCGACAGTGCCGGCGTGGCGCGGCGTGCCCTTGATCGCCAGCAGCACGAACACGAACAGCACCACCGGCATGAAGGCGTTGTACACGTAGGCCTGGCGCCAGCCGTAGGCCTCGATCAGGTAGGGATTGAGCAGCGGCAGCACCGCGCTGCCCATGCTCGTGCCGACCAGCGCGATGCCGATGGCGAGCCCGCGATGGCGGACGAACCAGCTCGACACGAGGTAGATGACCACCATCGAGCCGGCGGTCGACAGCGCCAGCGAGAACAGCAGGTGGATCATGTAGACCTGCTTCAGCGCGACACCCATCCAGTTCTGCGCATAGAGCCACAGCGCGGCCGCGCTCGCCGCCGCGCCGAGGCCGAGCGCGAGCGCCCAGCCGAGGCCGCGGAACATCTCGCGCAGCGCCAGCGCGAGGATCGCGCCTAGCGCGACCAGCGTGACCACCGCGATGCCCTCGAGCAGCGGCACCGGCGCGCCGTTGGCGATCATGCTGTAGCCGAGGTAGCCGAGCGTGAGCAGCGCGGAGCCGGTCATCAGCAGGTACTTCGGGTTGGCGCGGTCGATCAGGATGCCGACGAACGGCGCGATCAGCGCGGTGGTCCAGAAGTTGATCGCGTCGCGGAACTTGAAGTCGCCGCGCGACCAGCCGAACTCGTCGAGCAGCGAGGGATCGAAGATCGTGATGCCGGTGGCGGTCATGCCGTTCGACAGGAACAGCGCGAACATCCCCGTCACGGCGACGATCCATGGATAGAAGCGCGGTGCCTCCGCGCTGCGGGTCCTGGCGTTCAAGGCGGTCTCCCCCCGTTTCAGGCTGCGACCAGGCGCGACAGCCTTTCCCAGTCGAATGATGGGCCCGGGTCGGTCTTGCGGCCGGGCGCGACGTCGGCGTGACCCGCGAGGCGGTCGGCCGACAGCTTCGGATACGTCGCGAACAGCGACCTGAGCAGGGCGGCGAGCGCCGCGTACTGCGCGTCCGCGTAGGCGAGTTCGTCGGTGCCCTCGAGCTCGATGCCGATCGAGAAGTCGTTGCAGCCCGCGCGCCCTCGCCACTCGGAGGCACCGGCGTGCCACGCGCGGGCCTGGAACGGCACGTACTGCACCACTGTCCCGTCGCGGCGGACCAGCGCGTGCGCCGAGACGCGCAGGCCGGCGATCGCGGCGAAGTACGGGTGCGTACCGGCCGGCAGGTCGCCGGTGAACAGGCGGTCGATCCACGGGCCACCGAACTCGCCCGGCGGCAGGCTGATGCCGTGGATCACGACGAGCTCGGGGTCGACGCCATGCGGGCGGGAGTCGTGGTACGGGCTGAGCACCTGCCGATGGCCGCGCAGCAGCCCGGTGGCGGAATCGATCGACGGTGGCGGCCACGGATCCATGGCCGGGGATCATGCCAGAATAGCCGCATGGCCGAAGCTTCGAACCGCGCGCTGCGCGAGCGCGACCTCGCTCACGTCTGGCACCCCTGCACCCAGATGAAGGACCACGAGGCCGAGCTGCCGCTCGTGCCGGTGCGGCGGGGCCGTGGCGCCTGGCTGGAGGACTTCGAGGGCCGCCGCTACCTCGACTCGATCAGCTCGTGGTGGGTCAATCTCTTCGGTCACGCCAACCCGCGCATCAACGCCGCGGTCGCGGCGCAGCTGGAGGCCTTGCCACACGTCATGCTGGCGGGCTTCACGCACGCGCCGGCGGTCGAGCTCGCGGAGCGGCTCACCGCCCTCGCGCCGCCGGGCCTGACGCGCTGCTTCTTCGCCGACAGCGGTTCCTCCGCGATCGAGATCGCGGTGAAGATGAGCTTCCACTACTGGCGCAACCGCGGCGCGCCGCGCAAGACGCGCTTCGTGACGCTCGCGAACAGCTACCACGGCGAGACGCTGGGCGCGCTCGCCGTGGGCAGCGTCGAGCTCTACAAAGCGATCTACCGACCGCTGCTGATGGACGTGATCACCGCCCCCTCGCCCGACGCCTACGGCCGCGAGGCCGGCGAGTCGCCGGCCGACTGCGCGCGCCGGCGCTTCGCCGACATGGAGTCGATCCTCGCCGGCGGGGCCGACGAGATCGCCGCGGTGATCGTCGAGCCGCTGGTGCAGTGCGCCGGCGCGATGCGCATGCACGACCCGCTCTACCTGCAGCTGCTGCGCGAGGCCTGCACGCGCCACGGCGTGCACCTGATCGCCGACGAAATCGCCGTCGGCTTCGGCCGCACCGGCACGATGTTCGCCTGCGAGCAGGCGGGAATCTCGCCGGACTTCATGTGCCTCTCCAAGGGGCTCACCGCCGGCTACATGCCGATGTCCGTCGTTCTGGCGGGCGAGGACGTCTACGACGCGTTCTACGACGAGTACTCGAGGCTCAACGCGTTCCTGCACTCGCACAGCTATTCGGGCAATGCGCTGGCCTGCGCGGCGGCGCTGGCCTCGCTCGACATCTTTCGCGACGAGGACGTGCTGGCGCGCAACCGTGCACTCGCCGCCCGGCTCGGCGACGCCGCGCAGCGCGCCTTCGCCGGTCATCCTCACGTGGCCGAAGTGCGGCAGCGAGGCATGATCCTCGCCGTGGAGTTCGTGCGCGACCGCGCCACGCGCACGCCGTTCCCCTGGCAGGAGCGGCGCCACCTCGCGATCCACCGCCACGGGCTCGAACGCGGCGTGCTGCTGCGCCCGCTCGGCAACGTGATCTACTTCATGCCGCCCTACGTCGTCACGCCCGGAGAGATCGACCTCATGGTCGAGGTGGCGCGCGAGGGTCTCGACCTGGCAGTGCACGGCGCGTGAGGGAAGTGCGGGTTTTCGTCGCGCAGCCGCTCGGGGCGGGCAGCGTGGCGCGCCTCCCGGCGCAGGCCGCCGACCACGTGACCCGGGTGCTGAGGCTGCGGCCCGGCGCGCTGCTGACCGTGTTCGACGGCCGGGGCGGCGAATACGACGCGGAGCTTCTCGCCGCCGGCCGCGGGACCGCGGAGGTCCGCGTCGGCGCGCATCACGCGGTGGAGCGGGAGTCGCCGCTGCAGATCACGCTGCTCCAGGGGCTCGCACGGGGCGAGAAGATGGACTGGATCGTCCAGAAGGCGACCGAGCTTGGCGTCGGCGTCATCGTTCCGCTCGCAACCGAGCGCAGCGTGGTGCAGCTCGAGGCGGGACGCGCGGAACGGCGGGCGAGCCACTGGCAGGCGGTGGCGATCGCCGCCTGCGAACAGAGCGGGCGCAACCGCGTGCCCCGCGTCGAGGCGCCACTGCCGCTCGCCGCGGTCTGCGAGCCCGGTCCGG
>JBIIDW010000132.1:0-6106 GCA_044238215.1 Steroidobacteraceae bacterium | reverse complement strand
CGGTGTCGGGCTGGAAGGGCTTCGCGATCGGCGAGACGGGCTATGTGACCGTGTCGGCCGAGTACAAGGATCAGGAGCGGACGGAACGCGGCGGCTGGGACTTCCGTCAGCAGTACAACCGCCTCGCCAGCGGCGCCTTCGACCCGCGCGAGGCAACCTACCAGCGCTTTGCCGCGTGGTACGGCGAGCCCGAGCTGAAGCAGTCCACGGTGTTCGTCAACGCCGGCGCGGAGCTCGGCAACGGCGTCGAGCTCTACGGCTGGGCGTCCTGGCAGGACCGCGAGGCGACCTCCGCCGGCTTCTACCGGCCGGCCAACGACTCGCGCAACGTGCCCGAGATCTATCCCGACGGCTTCCTGCCGCTGATCTCGCCCGACGTCACGGACTATTCGCTGGCCGGCGGCGCCCGCTGGGACATCGGCGAGTGGGCCATGGACGCTTCGCTGGTCTATGGCTACAACGAGATGATGTTCACCATCGAGAACACGCTGAACCGCTCGCTGGGCGCCGCGAGCAAGAAGGCGTTCGATGCCGGCGGTTACGACTACGATCAGGTCGTGCTGAACGTCTCCGCCGTGCGCGGCGTCGAGATCTCCGGCCTCGCCTCGCCGCTGAACGTCGCGATCGGCCTCGAGGCCCGGAACGAGAGCTACAGCATCACCGCCGGCGAGCCTGACTCCTACCGCAATGGCGGCGTGCTGCTGAACGGCGCCCCCACCGCGTCCGGAGCCCAGGTGTTCCCGGGCTTCCGGCCGAGCAACGTGGTCGACAAGAGCCGCCGCGCGGTCGGCGCCTACGTCGACCTCGAGGCGAACCTGACCGAGAAGCTGCTCGGCTCGGTCGCGCTGCGCGCCGAGGACTACTCGGACTTCGGCAGCAACGTCTCGGGCAAGCTGGCGCTGCGCTACGACATCACCGACGCGTTCGGCCTGCGTGCCTCGTACTCGACCGGCTTCCGCGCGCCGTCGCTGCAGCAGCAGTACTTCGCGACCACCTCGACCAACTTCATCAACGGCGTGCCGTTCGACATCACCACCTTCCCGGTCTCCGACCCGGTCGCCGTGGCGCTCGGCGCCAAGCCGCTCGATTCCGAGGACTCGAAGAACTACTCGGTCGGCGCGGTGCTGCAGACGGGCGGCTTCAACCTGACGGTGGACTACTACAACGTCCAGATCGACAACCGGGTGGTGCTGTCGGAGAACCTGACCCAGGCCAACGTGCGCGCTTACCTGCAGTCGCAGGGCTTCATCGGCATCGGCGGCGGCCGGTTCTTCATCAACGGCGTCGACACGGAGACCAAGGGCGTGGACGTGGTCGCCAGCTACGCGCTGCGCACCGAGCGCGCCGGCCGCTTCGACCTGACGGCCACGGCCAACTTCAACAAGACCGACGTCACCCGCGTGCCCGCCACGGCGCAGCTCTCGGCACTGAACCCGGCGCCGATCCTGTTCAACCGGCTCAACCTGCTCACCTTCGAGAAGGGCACCCCGGAGGACAAGTACTCGCTGGCGGTGAACTGGTCGATCGGCGGCTTCGGCGCCACGCTGCGTGCCACGCGCTATGGCGACGTGCTTTCCGCGCAGGATGCCCCGACGGTTACTGCGCCGGACTTCGTGCTGACCGCGAAGACCCTGGTCGACATCGAGGCGCGCTACGCGTTCGGCGAGCGGTTCAAGGTCGCGATCGGCGCGGACAACGTACTCGACGAGTACCCGGATCCGCTGCCGGCCGGCCTGAACACCACCGGCGCGACCTCGTTCTCGAACCTCTCGCCGTTCGGGCGCTCGGGCCGCTTCGTCTACGGTCGGCTCACGGTCAGCTTCTGAGCGGAGGCCGTCCGGAGCCACTGGCGCCCGGCGTCGCGCTGCTGCGCGGCTACGCGGCGCCGACCGGCCCGCTCGTCGCGCTGATTGGCGACATCGCACGGGTCGCACCCTTTCGCAGGGTGCGCACCCCGGGCGGCCGGTCCATGTCGGTGCAGATGACCTCGTGCGGCGCCTGTGGCTGGCACAGCGATGCCGCCGGGTATCGCTATGTCGACTCGGATCCCGGCACCGGCCGGCCGTGGCCCGCCATCCCGGCCCGGTTCGCCTCGCTCGCAGCGGGCGCGGCGTCGGCCGGCGGATTCGCCGGTTTCGAGCCTGACACCTGCCTCGTCAACCGCTACGAGCCCGGAGCGCGCATGGGCGCGCACCGCGACTCGGACGAACTGGACTTCTCGCAGCCGATCGTCTCGGTGTCGATCGGCCTGCCCGCCGTGTTCGAATGGTTCGGCGCGCGACGCGGCGGCACGCCCGTGCGTGTCACGCTGCTCGACGGCGACGTACTCGTCTGGGGCGGCGAGGCCCGGCTCGGTTACCACGGCATCAAGCCCGTGGCCGCGCCGGAGTCGCCCGACCTGCTGGCGGCCGCTGAAGCCCGCGCCGGGGGGCAGGGCGTGCAGCGCGCCGACGGCAGCTGGGAGCCGCTGCGCTACAACCTCACTTTCCGCCGCGCGCGCTGAGGCGCAGCGCGGCCCGAAGCTCCCGCAGCTTCTGTCGCCCGGACTCGTTGAGCCGGCGGCGCCACGGCTGGCGACCGAGCTTCTCCTGCGCCTCGCGGCGCAGGTCAGCCGTGCGGCGCTGCACGTCCTCGGGCAGCGCGGCGAACACGGCCCGCGCCTGGACGTCGGCTGCGCTGGTGTCGTAGCCCGCGCCCCGCCACGGGTGGTTCACGGTGTAGCGGTAGTCCCGCAGCACGCGGCGGCCGAGCGCGCGCGCGGCGCCGATGGTCAGGAAGTCGATGCCCCAGCCGTACTTGTTGGTCGCCGGGTCCATGGCGGGGGCAGCCTCGAGGACCTCTCGCGAAATCGCCCAGCAGGTGCAGTCGGTCTGCGGCACCTCGAAGTACTGGCCCTCGACGCGCTGCAGGCGCGCGAGGTCGTAGACCCACGCGGTGTAGTCCACGTTCGGCGCGTAGATGCCGCAGCCCAGCCGCTGCATCGCGTCGCGGCAGCGCTCGAGGATGCCCGCGAAGTGCGGCGAGGCGGCGTCCGCCTGCACGTGGAACAGCACGTCGGCGTCGAAGCCGCGGAGCGCGCGCTGCCATTGCGCGGTGAAGTAGCCGTCCTCGCCGATGTGCTCCCACTGCGGGTGGCGACCCTCGGCGGCGGATTCGCTGTTGACGACCCGCACCGGGCAGAGCGCGGCGAACTGCCGCTCGAGCGCCGCCGCGCGCCGCTCGTGCCCGCGCCAGTTGAAGATCACGGCCTGGAAGCGCACAGGGCGGTGCCGACGTTATCGCGCTGCCGGGCTCAGGACGCCGCGCCGATCCGCGCGGCGACGTGGTCGACTTCGTCCGGGCTGCCGATCACCAGCGGCGTGCGCTGGTGGATGTCGTTCGGCTGCACCTCCATGACGCGCCGCTCCGGCGCGACGATGGCCTTGCCGCCGGCCTGCTCGATGATGAACGCCATGGGGTTCGCCTCGTACATCAGCCGCAGCTTGCCGTTCGGCGCCTTCTTCGTAGGCGGGTACATGAACACCCCGCCCTTCAGCAGGATGCGGTGCAGGTCGGCGACCATCGCGCCGACGTATCGGCTCGAGTAGCCCTGCTCCTGCGCCCAGTCGAGGTAGCGCTGGTAGCCCTCGGGGAAGCTGCGCCGGTTGCCCTCGTTGACCGAGTAGCTCTTCGACGCCGAGGGGATGCGGATGCCGCGCTCCACGCGCATGAACGCGCCGACGCTCGGGTCGAGCACGAACATGTCGACGCCGTGGCCGATCGTCAGCACGAAGACCGTCGAGGGACCATAGAGCACGTAGCCCGCCGCCACCTGCTGCGCGCCCGGCTGCAGCAGCGAGTCCTGCGCGCGCGGTGCGCGACGGTCGTGCCGCAGGATGCTGAAGATCGTGCCGACGCCACCGCAGACGTCGAGGTTCGACGAACCGTCCAGCGGATCGAACAGCACGCAGTAGCGGCGCTCGCCCGAGGGCTCGTCGCGGATGATTACCGGCTCCTCGTTTTCCTCCGAGGCGACGATCGCCACGCCGTCGCGTCCGCCCAGCGTGCGCAGCAGCACCTCGTTGGCGATCACGTCGAGCTTCTGCTGCGCCTCGCCCTGCACGTTCTCCGTGCCGATGCTGCCCAGCACGTTCTCGAGCCGGGCGCGCCGCACCTTGTCGGCGATCACCTTGGCGGAGATCGACAGCGCCGACAGGATCCACGAGAACGTGCCCGTCGCTTCCGGGTGGTGGGCCTGCTGCTCCAGGATGTGAGCCTGCAGGGTCATGATCGGGTCGTGACGGTAGGTCATGGGGGAGCGGTCGCGGGGACCGTTACGGGTGGCGTGAAGATCGCAGAATTATCGCCCCATGGCGCCCGCGGATCCTTGACGGACCCGACATCCGTGTCGCCGGGTGCGACCGCGATGGATTTGCCCCGCGTGGACCGTCTTACCCGGCAAAGGGCCTGCCGACGCGGCCACGGAGCGATACCCGGGTGTCTTCATTCCTTGAAAAACATGAACTTGCGGAGCCTCACCGGCGTCCCCAGCTGCGACTGCGCGAGCGCCGCGAGGGTGAATCCGGACGGGCGGAGCTCGAGCAGCTCGTGGCCGGCGCCTTCGAGCGCTCGCACGGCGCCACGATCCGCAGCTTCATGCCCACCCTGGTCGGCCTCGAGGACCGGGGCGGCGCGCTGCGCGGGGCCGCGCTGGGTTACCGCGGCGCGGGCAGCGGCCCGCTGTTCCTCGAGCAGTACCTCGACCAGCCGATCGAGCGGGCCATTGCCGCCCGGCTTCCGGACGCGCGCGCCGTGGACCGCGCCAGCGTGGTCGAGGTCGGCAATCTCGCGGGCCGCGGCTGTCGCAGCGCCATGTACCTGGTGGCGCAGCTGCCGCGCTTCCTGGTCGGCAAGGGCTATCGCTGGCTGACCTTCACCGGCACCTCGCGCGTGCGCGAACTGCTGGAGGGTTTCGGTGCGCCGCTGCTCGACCTCGGCTCGGCGGATCCGGCGCGGCTCGCGGGTGGCGCCGACGAGTGGGGTCGCTACTACGACACGGCGCCGCGCGTGATGGCGGGCTGGCTGCCCGACGGCCTCAAGTTCTCGCGATGAGCCCCGCTCGCGCGAGCCTCGTGGTCGGGGCGTCGGCACCCGAGCCCGTGGCGCTCGACGACGGGCGTCGACGCGTCGCCGCGGACGGGCTGGACGCGCTGGTCGACGCCGAGGCCCGCTGGCTGGCGCGCCTGGGCGGCCCCGGCACGCGCTACGCGCTGCTCGCCGACAACGGCGTCGGCTGGGCGATCGCCGACCTCGCGCTGCATCGCTGGCGCCTGCTGAACGTGCCGCTGCCGGGGTATTTCACGCCGGCCCAGCTGCGCCACGCGCTCGACGACGCGGGCGTGGAGCGGGTGCTGACCGACGACGCCGAACGCGTCCTCGCGCTCGACGCGCGCTTCGCGCGGATCGACGCCTCGCCGCGCTCGGGTCTCGTGGTGCTCGCGCGCCGCCTCGATCCCGCGGCGATCGCCGCGTTGCCACCGGGCACGACCAAGATCACTTACACCTCGGGCAGCACCGGCAGTCCCAAGGGCGTCTGCCTCGGCGCCGAGGCCCTGGAGACCGTCGCGGGTTCGCTGGCCGGCGTCACCGCGCCGCTGGGCGTGCGCCGACACCTCTGCCTGCTGCCGCTCGCCACGCTGCTCGACAACCTCGCGGGTCTGCTCGCCGCGCCGCTGGCCGGAGCAACCTGTGTCCTGCCACCGCTGGTCGAGACCGGCATCCGCTACGGCGGGCTCGACGTGCCGGCGCTGCTCGGCTGCATCACGCGGCACGAGCCGCACTCGATGATCCTGGTGCCCGAGCTGCTGCGGGTGCTGGTCGGTGCGGTGCGGCAGGGCTGGCACCCGCCCGCGTCGCTGCGCTTCGTCGCGGTCGGCGGCGCGTCGGTGTCGGCGTCGCTGCTGGAAGCCGCGGCGGCCGCCGGTCTGCCGGTCTACGAGGGCTACGGGCTCAGCGAGTGCGCGTCGGTCGTGGCGCTGAACCGCCCGGGCGCGCACCGCCCCGGCACCGCGGGCCGCGTGCTGCCGCACGCGCGCGTGCGCACCGACTCCGCGGGCGAGATCCGGGT
>JBIIDW010000103.1:0-6979 GCA_044238215.1 Steroidobacteraceae bacterium | reverse complement strand
ACACGGCCGGCAGGGCGCTGCTCGCGCTGAACGTCGCGGTTCGCCCGGACTTCGGTTTCGACATGCACATCGAGAAGGGCATTCCGCTCGGTTCGGGGCTGGGTGGCTCCGCGGCGTCGGCGGTCGGTGCCGTCGTGGCGGCCAACGCGCTGCTCGACCAGCCGCTCTCGAAGCTCGAACTGCTCCAGTTCGCGATGCAGGGCGAGGCGGTGGCCAGCGGTTCGCTGCACGCCGACAACATCGCGCCGTCCCTGTTCGGGGGGCTGGTGCTCACGGTCGGCATCGACAACCCCCGGGTCAAGCGCATCCCCGTGCCGGCGGGGATCTGCGCGGTGATCGCGCATCCGCACATGTTCCTGTCGACCAAGCAGGCCCGCGCCATACTCAAGCGCGAGGTCACGATGTCGGACTTCGTCTGGCAGACGGCGAACCTCGCCGGGTTCATCTCGGGTTGCTACACGAACGACCTCGAACTGATCCGCGAGGGTCTCAACGACGTCGTGATCGAGCCCCAGCGCCGGCAGCTGATCCCGGGTTTCTCCGCCGTGCGCGGGGCGGCGCTGGCCGCGGGCGCGCTCGGCTGCTCGATCTCCGGCGCCGGTCCGACCATGTTTGCCTGGGCGCTCGGGTCCGAGGCGGAGGCCGTCCGGCGCGCGATGGTGTCCGAATTCGCGCGCCACGGCGTCGAGACCGACCACTGGGTCGTCCCGGTCGAGTCTGACGGCGCGCGCATCGTCGAGGCCTAGCGGGCATCATGGACTTCCACAGCACCCGCGACCCCGCGCTGCGGGCGGGGTTTTCCGACGCGCTGCGGCGCGGCCTCGCCCCGGACGGCGGACTCTACGTGCCCTCGGCGTGGCCGTCGCTGGATCCGTCCGGCTTCGGAGACCTTTCGTTGCCGGGCGTCGGCGAGCGCCTGATCGGCCCGTTCGCGGCCGGCGACCCCCTTGCAGCGAGCCTGGGCGGCATCGTCCGCGACGCCTTCGACTTCCCGGCGCCGCTCGTCGACCTCGGCTCGGAGCAGGGGGACCTCAAGGTCCTCGAGCTGTTCCACGGCCCTACGGCGGCGTTCAAGGACTTCGGTGCCCGATTCCTCGCCGCCTGCTTCCAGCGCATGCAGGGCGGCGGGCAGCGTCGCCTGCACATCCTCGTCGCCACCTCCGGTGACACCGGGGGCGCCGTGGCGGCGGCATTTCACGGCAGGCCCGGGATCGACGTCAGCGTGCTGTTTCCCAAGGGACTCGTGTCACCCACGCAGGAGCGGCAACTCACCTGCTGGGGCGGCAACGTGCGCTCGTTCGCCGTGCGCGGGACCTTCGACGACTGCCAGCGCATGGTCAAGGACGCCTTCATGGACGAGGACCTGCGCGCACGCTACGAACTGTCCTCCGCGAACAGCATCAACCTCGGCCGGTTGCTGCCGCAGGCCGTCTACTACGCGGCGTCGAGCCTCGCGCACTGGCGCGCGAGTGGCGAGCGGCTGAACTTCATCGTGCCGAGCGGCAACCTCGGCAACGTCGTGGCCTGCGCCTGGGCGCGACACATCGGCCTGCCGATCGGCGAGATCGTGCTGGCGCACAACGCCAACCGCACCGTCCCCGACTTCCTCGACAGCGGCGACTGGCGTCCGCGGCCCTCGGTGGCGACGCTCGCCTCGGCCATGGACGTCGGCAACCCGTCGAACATGGAGCGGCTGCGGGCGCTCTACCCCGAGCTTGCGGCACTGCGGGCGGCCGTGCGCGCCACCAGCATCGACGATGCGGCGATACGCGAGCGCATCCGCGTGGACTTCGCGCGCTTCGGCCAGGTCTGGTGCCCGCACACCGCGGTGGCGGCCGAGGCCTGGGCCCGGCTGCCCGTGGCCGAGCGGCGCGGACGCAGCTGGGCGCTCGTGTCGACGGCGTCGCCGGCCAAGTTCCCGGAGATCGTCGAGCCGCTGATCGGCCGCGCCGTGGCGGTTCCGCCCGCGCTGGCGGAGCTGCTCGGGCGACCGACACGCTGCACCGAGATCGACGCGTCGCTGCAGGCGCTGCGCGCCGCGCTGGCGGGGAGCAACTGAACCGTGGCGATCGATACCCGATCCGTCCTGATCGCCGTGGTGGGCATCGCCGTCGGCATCGCCATCGGCATCGGTCTCGCCGCGCTCTGGCGCTGGTACCGCCAGCGGCGCCAGCGCCTCGCGCTGATTGCGCGCATCACCTCGGTTTCGGTCGATCACGTGCGCGACGTGCTGGTCCCCGACGGCAACGGCGGCGTGCTGCACATCGACTACGTGCTGCTCACGCCGCGTGGCCTGCTGGTCATCGACCTGCGCGACGTCGGCGGCAACGTGTTCGGCTCGGACCAGATGAGCGACTGGACCGTCATGGACAAGGCGCAGCGCTACACCTTCCCGAACCCGCAGGGCGCGCTCTACGACCGCGTCGCGGCGGTCAAGGCGCTGGTGCTCGACGTGCCGGTCGAGGGGCGCATCGTCTTCACCCGCCGTGCGCAGTTCCCCAAGGGCCTGCCGCGCTTCACGCTGGGCGAGGACTCGATGCTCATCGACTACCCTCTGGGCGACCGCACCGTCGCCGAGCGGGCCTGCGACGCGTTCCGCGCCGGCTGGCAGCGGCTGAAGGCGCAGATCGCGCCTTCGCCGCTCGTCAAGCGCTGAGGCTAGGCCGCGGCGCGACGCTCGAGGCGGGCCGCGTGGTCGGCCAGCACCTGCGCCACGCAGACCGTGATCTGCCGGGCGTAGCGCAGGTGCAGGAACTCGTTGGGCCCGTGCGCGTTCGACAGCGGGCCGAGCACGCCGGTGATCAGGAACTGGGTATGCGGGAACTGCCGTCCCAGCATGCCCATGAACGGGATGGAGCCGCCGCAGCCGGCGTGCACTGCGCCGCGGCCGAACACGGCGCGCGAGGCCCGCTCCATCGATTCCTCCAGCCAGGGCGCGAACGAGGGGGCGTTCCAGCCGTCCATCGCCGGCTCGGCATCGAAGCGGACGCGCGCGCCATACGGCGGATCGCGCTCGAGTTCCCGCTTCAGGGCGCTGCCCGCCGCGGCCGCGTCGGTAGTGGGCGGCGTGCGCACCGAGACCTTGAACGACAGCCGCGGCAGCAGCACGTTGCCGGCGCTGGCGATCGGCGGCAGGCCTTCGGCGCCGGTGACCGCGACGGTGCTGCGCCAGGTGCTGCCGAGCAGCAGCTCGACCGGGTCGCTGCTGACGGCCGTCACCCCGGGCAGGAAGGGCAGCTTGCCGGCCACCTCGTCGCCGAGCACCGCGGCGGCGGTGCGCGCCTGTGCGACGCGGTCCGCCGGGATCCGGCACTGCAGCTCGGGCAGCAGCACGTCGCCGTCGACGGGGTTCTCGATCCGCGCCAGCAGCTGCTGGACGATGCGGAAGGGCGTCGGCGCGATGCCCGTGCCCATGCCGCTGTGTACGCCCTCGCGCAGCACCTCGACGCGCAGCGTGCCGCCGACGCAGCCGCGCAGTGACGTCGTGCACCACAGCTGCTCGTAGTTGCCGCACTCGGCGTCCAGGCAGACCACCAGCGACGGGCTGCCGAGTCCGGGACCGATGGCCTCGAGCCAGGCCGGCAGGTCGGGACTGCCGCTTTCCTCGGAGGCCTCGATCAGGATCACGCAGCGCGCGATCGGGACGCGCCGCGCCTTCAGTGCGGCGATGGCGCCGAGCGAGCTGAATACCGCGTAGCCGTCGTCGGCTCCGCCGCGACCGTACAGCCTGCCGTCGCGGATCACCGGCTCCCAGGGCGAGAGTCCAGGTTCCCAGCCGGTGAACTCGGGCTGCTTGTCGAGGTGCCCGTAGAGCAGCACGAAATCGTCGATCTCGCCCGGCACGTCGACGCGCAGCAGCGGCGTGCGCCCGGGGTGCCGCAGCACCTCCACGCTCATGCCCGGAACGGGCTGCCGCCGGCACCAGTCCGCCAGCAGGTCCACGGCGCGCTGCATGTGGCCCTCGCGCTCCCAGTCCGGCGCGAACAGCGGCGACTTGTTGGGGATGCGGATGTACTCCTCCAGGCAGGGCACGACCGAGTCGCGCCACTGCTGCTCCAGTTCGGTCTCGATCTCGCGCAGGTCGATGCTCATCGCGGTGCCTCCCCGGGTGGAAAATCAAAGAACTCCCGCGCCGTGCGGGTGGTATGCGCCGCGAGCGCGGCGAAGGACTCGCCGCGATCAGCGGCGACGATGCGCGCCACGTGGGACAGATACGCCGGCTCGTTACGGCGCGAGGCGGGCCGTGGCACCAGGTCGCGCGGCAGCAGGTAGGGACCGTCGGTCTCGATCATCAGTCGGCCCGCGGGCACCAGGCCGACCAGCGGCTTGAGGTGGTGGCCGCGGCGCTCGTCGCAGATCCAGCCGGTGATGCCGACCCACAGGCCCATGTCCAGGTAGGCCAGCAGCTGCTCGCGCGTGCCGGTGAAGCAGTGCGCGACCGCCCGCGGCAGCCCGCGCCCGTGCTCGCGCAGGATAGCCATGAAGTCGTCGTGGGCGTCGCGCTGGTGCAGGAACAGCGGCTTGCCGAGCCGCGTGGCCAGCTCGAGCTGCCGGTGAAAAGCCTCACGCTGCGCCTCGCGCGGCGAGAAGTTGCGATGGTAGTCGAGCCCGCACTCGCCCACCGCCACGACCGCCGGGTCGGCTGCGAGCCGGGCGAGCGTCTCGAGCGCGTCGGCGGTGAGTGAACTGGCGTGGTGAGGGTGCACGCCCGCGGTGCAGCGCAGCATCCGCGGCACCTCGGCCACCAGCGTGATGGCGCGTTCCGTGCTCTCGAGGCAGGAGCCGGTGACGATCAGCTGCCCGACCCCGGCGTCGAGCGCACGACGCAGCACCTGCCCGCGGTCGGCGTCGTAGCTGTCGTGGGCCAGGTTGATACCGATGTCGAACAGCGCCGGCGGCGACGTGTCCGTCACGGCATCCCCTCGGCAGGCAACCGCTGCAGCGCGTCGCAGAGCCGGTCGACGTCGTCCTGCGGCTGGTTCCACGATACGACCAGCCGGGCCTCGCCCGAGCCCGTCGCACCCCAGTCGTAGAATTCGAAGCCCGCGGCACGCAGTGCCGCCGCGCCCGCCGAACCCAGGTGCAGGAACACCTCGTTCGACTGCACGGGATGCAGCAGGCGGGTGCCGCAGGCGGCTGCGACCTGCGCCGCGAGTGCGTTCGCGCGGGCCGCCAGGCGCAGCCAGAGGCCGTCCTGGAGGTAGGCGAGCAGCTGGACCGAGACGTAGCGCATCTTCGAGAGCAGGTGCGCCGCGCGCTTGCGTCTGAGTTCGAAGTCGGCGATGCGCCCGGTGTCGAAAAAGACCACGGCCTCGGCGCCGAGTGCGCCGTTCTTCGTGGCGCCGAACGACAGTACGTCGACGCCCGCCCGCCACGTGAGGTCGGCGGGACTGCAGCCGAGCGACGCCACCGCGTTGGCGAAGCGCGCGCCGTCGACGTGCACGGCCAGCCCGTGACGCCGCGCCGCCGCACCGACGGCGGCGAGTTCCCCGGGCGTGTACACGGTGCCGAGCTCCGTGGCCTGGGTCAGCGACACCGCTCTCGGCTGGACGGTGTGCACCGAGGCGGGGTTGGCGGCGATGCAGGCGTCGATCGCGGCCGGGGTGAGCTTGGCTCCCGGGCCGTGCAGCAACAGGATCCGCGCGCCGGCGCTCATGAACTCGGGCGCGCCGCACTCGTCGCGGACGATGTGTGCTTCGTCGTGGGCGAGGATGGCTCCCCACGGTGGAACGAGCGTCGCGAGGGCCAGCGCGTTGGCAGCCGTGCCCGTGGCGACCGGGAACACGCGTACCGGCCTCTCGAACAGTTCGCTGAAGCGCGAATCGAGGCGCGCGGACCAGTCGTCCTCGCCGTAGCTGCGTGCGAAACCGTGGTTGGCGGCGCCGAGGGCCGCGAGGATTTCCGGCGCCGCCGGGGCCGTGTTGTCGCTCTTGAAGTACATTGCCATCGGCGTCGAATGCTACCCGATCGGCGGTAGAATTCCGCCGTGAAGCGTCCGGCGCGCCTGTCAGTCGATCCACAGCTCCCGCTGTTCCCGCCCGGCAGCACGGGTTTTCCGTGGCCGGTGCGCCGCAGCGCCCGCGCCCGTCGCTTCAGTGCCCGCGTGTTCCTCGACGGTCGGGTCGAGATCGTCGCCCCGGTCCGGGCGGCGGACTCCCTGCTCAGGGAGTTCGTGTCCCGCCACCGCGCATGGATCGAGCGCCGCAGCGCCGAGGCTGCCGGCTCGGCGGCGGGCCGGCAGGTGGCGTTCCCGCCGCCCGTCATCGAGCTGTCCGCTTTCGCTGAGCGCTGGGAACTCGGCCTCGGCCCCGCCGAGGGCCGTGCACGGCTCGGCGAGCGCGGCGCTGGCCTGCTCGAGCTGCAGGGCGCGCCGGCAGGCCGGGACGCCACGAGGGAGCTGCTCTTCCGCTGGCTGGTGGAGCGTTGCCGCGTGCACCTCTCGGCGGCGCTCGGCGAGCTCGCCTCGGCGCACGGCTACGCGTGGCAGCGCCTGGAGTTGCGCAGGCAGCGCACGCGCTGGGGATCCTGCTCGACGCGTGGCACGATCAGCCTGAACGTCTGCATCGCATTCCAGAGGCCGGAAGTTATGCGCTACCTGCTGCTGCACGAACTGGCGCACACGCGCCACATGAATCATTCGCGCGCGTTCTGGGCGCGCGTCGAGTCCACGTGCCCAGACTGGCGCGCGCTCGACCGCGAGCTTCGGCGCGGCTGGGAGCGCGTGCCGGGCTGGGTGTTCCGATGAGCGCCCCGGAGGATCCGCGGGACGCCCGGCGTCGCGTCGACCTTTCCGACGAACGCGTCCACTGGGACCTGGGCGCGTCGCGCTCCTACGGGGAGTATCTCCAGCTCGACACGCTGCTCGCCGCGCAGAAGCCGAACACCTTCGAGCAGGACGAGATGCTGTTCATCATCGTGCACCAGGCATCCGAGCTGTGGATGAAGCTGTTCCTCCACGAGCTCGAAGGAGTGCTCGATT
>JBIIDW010000102.1:0-6984 GCA_044238215.1 Steroidobacteraceae bacterium | reverse complement strand
CCGACGGCATCTACCGAGGCCGCGGCCACCAGTCGCGCATGCCCTTCCTGGACCTCGAGCGGGTCGAGGTGCTGCGCGGCCCGCAGCCCATCCTGTTCGGCAAGAACGCCATCGCCGGCGCCGTCAACATGGTCTCGGCCAAGCCCGGTGACGAGTTCGAGGGCGGCGTGCGCGTCTCCCACGAGACCGAGTACGCCGAGACGCTCGGCGAGCTCGTGCTCTCCGGCCCGCTGTCCGACACGTTCGGCGCCCGCCTCGCACTGCGCTCGCGCTCGGCCGACGGCTACATCAAGAACAACACCCTCGGTCGGGAGGAGCCCTCGCGCGACGAACTCGGCGGCCGCCTGACCTTCACCTTCGAGCCCAGCGAGTCGTTCGACGCCACGCTGCGCGTCGAGGGCGGCAAGTTCGACGTCAAGGGCCGCCAGGTCGAGATCTTCGGCGAGCAGCCCGCCGCGCCCCTGCTGCGACCGAGCCGCACCGTGCCGGGCGGCACGGTCACCAACCCGCCGATACCGGGCCGCACGTACGCGCAGATCCTCGCCGGGGCGTTCGGGCAGAGCGCGACGGTGCTCGACAACACGCTCAACTACCAGCGCTCGTCCAACGGCGAGTACAGCAACCTCGACAGCAAGGAATACGCGCTGACGATGAACTGGCGCCTCGCCAACGGCCTCACGCTGACCTCCGTGACCGGCTACAGCGCCTACAACCTCGACGAGACCTGCGACTGCGACTTCACGGGCGCCACCGTGTTCACCGCCGGCATCACCGAGGACTACTCGCAGACCAGCCAGGAACTGCGCATCACGTCCGACACCGACCAGCGCCTGTCGTGGATCGGCGGCGTGTTCTGGCAGAAGTACGACCTCACCGAGACGGACTACATCTTCGTGCCGGGCAACAGCGTCATCGTGCCGCTGCTCAACGGCAACCCCGCGCTGCCGATGGGTTCGGGCTCGGCGTTCGCCAACACGGCCAACCCGCGCCTGTTCACGCAGGACAGCGAACTGTACGCGGCCTTCGCGCAGGCCACCTTCAACGTGACCGACAGCTTCCGCATCAGCGCCGGCGGCCGCTACTCGAGCGAGGACAAGAGCGGCTCGCGGACCACCAACCTCACCGCCGGCGTCGGCGGCGCGCCGCTGCCGCCCGGGTTGATCGACGTGCTGTACAACGCCGTGTTCCGCATCCAGCGGCACTCGGTGTCGGGCGACCGTTCGGAGAGCAAGTTCTCGCCGCTGATCAACCTGCAGTACGACTTCGGCGGCGACTCGATGGCCTACCTGTCGTGGTCCAAGGGCTACAAGTCGGGCGGCTATGACGCGCGCTCGAACCAGGCCCCGGCCAACGGCGGCACCTTCGAATACGAGCCCGAGGAGGCAACCAACTACGAACTCGGCGTCAAGGCCTCGATCGGCCGCGCGGCGCAGGTCAACGCCGCGGTGTTCTTCACCGACTACAAGGACCTGCAGACCAGCGCCTTCGACGGCAGCCTGGGCTTCAACGTCGGCAACGGCACCGCCGAGGTCAAGGGCGTGGAACTCGAGGGCCGCTGGCAGGCCACCGAGCGCCTGTACCTGTCGGGCTCGGTCGCCTGGCTGGACTTCGAGTGGAAGAAGTACGACGGCCAGTGCTACTTCGGGGCGCCTGCGAGCCTGTTCACCACCGGCCAGCCCGGCCGTGCGCCGGGCAACTGCAGGTACGATGGCTTCACCAACCAGCTCGCGCCCAAGGTCACCGCGGTGCTCAGCGGCGAGTACCGCTGGCCGCTGTCGGCGAACCTCGAGCTGCGCACCGGCATCGACGTGACCTACTCGGACGACTACCTCGTCTCGCTCACGCTCGACCCGCAGGCGGTGCAGAAGTCCTACTCCAAGGTGAACGCACGCGTGGCGCTCAGCGGCAACGACGGCCGTTGGGAAGTGGCGCTGAGCGGGCGCAACCTGGGGGACGAGCAGACGGTCAGCTATGCGGGCGACACGCCGCTGGCGGGCAGCATCTTCGCGGCACGCAGCTATTACGGGTTCGTGGACGCGCCGAGGACGCTGGCGATCGAAGGCGCGTTCCGGTTCTGAGTGTCGCGAGGAAACAACGCGTTGTTTCCTAACGAATTGAATTGAATAGGGATATTTTTTTAACGAGCCGGAAACTTTCCAGCGGGGGCGGGGTCTCATCAAGCGGGTGCGATGCACCCCCCGCTTCCCCTCCCTGAGCGGGTTGCCCGGCTCAATTAAGACCTGTGTCGGGTACGTCTGGCCCCGGTGCCTTCGCAAGAAGCACCGGGGCTTTTTTATGCCCCGCCCGGGGTGGTGGGGCCGGCTCTGGCCGGGTCGAACATGCCCAGCAGCGCGTTCTGCGCCTCGCGCACGCCGAGTCCCGAGTGCGCGGAGAACACCTGTGCCGTGGCGGCCTCGCCGAGCGCCTCGCGCGTCTCGCGCAGCAGCGCGGCACGCTCGGCCTGGTTGAGCTTGTCGGCCTTCGCCAGCAGCACGTGCACGCGGCGTCGCGAGGGATCCGCCCACTCGATCAGCGCAGCGTCCTCCTGGCGCAGCCCGCGGCGGGCATCGACGATGAGGCACAGCCCCCGCAGGCTGTCGCGCCGCCGGAGGGCATCCACCAGCGGCAGCCACTTGCGCCGCTCTGCGGGCGGCACCTCGGCGTAGCCGTAGCCCGGCAGGTCGACGATCCGGCGCCCGGGCGCCAGCTCGAAGTAGTTCAGCAGCCGGGTCTGGCCCGGCGTCTTGCTCGTGCGCGCCAGCGCCTTGCGCTCCGAGATGGCGTTGATCGCACTGGACTTGCCTGCATTGGAGCGCCCGGCAAAGGCCACCTCGACGCCGTCGTCCGGCGGGAACTGGGGCGGCGCGGCCACGCTGAGCAGGAATTTCGCTTCCGGAAAGCGGCTCACGTGGCGCGGCCTCGACGTTCGGAAAAGGGCCGGTAGTGTACAATCGCGCGCTCGTGTCCGATGTCTGGAGCCTCCGAATAATGTCCATCGCGAAGCGATGCGCCTGGCTGCTCGCGGCCTCAGTCGCGCTGTCGATCTCCCCGTTCGTCCACGCCCAGGCCAAGGGCAGCGTCGAGGCGGGCGCCGCCAAGGCGGCCGTGTGCACGGCCTGCCACGGCATCAACGGCAACAGCGTCAACCCCGAGTGGCCGAACCTGGCGGGCCAGAACGCCGCCTACATCGCGGAGCAGCTGAAGCTCTTCCGCGCGGGTCACCGCAACAACGCGGTGATGTACCCCCTCGCCATGGCGCTCACCGACGAGGACATCGCCGACCTCTCGGCATACTTCGCGGCCCAGACACCGACCGGCCTCGAGGCCGACCCTGCCAGCTACAAGGCCGGCGCCGCGCTCTACACGGCGGGCGATCGCGCGCGGAAGATCCCCTCCTGCACGGCCTGCCACGGCCCGGTCGGCGCGGGCAACCCGGGTTCGGGCTACCCGGCGGTGCGCGCCCAGCACGCGACCTACACCATCAAGCAGCTCACCGACTACGCGGCCGACCAGCGCTACGTCGACCTCACGACCGGCCAGCCGCAGAAGTCGCGCAATGGTCACATGATGACCACCATCTCCAAGCGTCTCACCGAGGCCGACATCCAGCACCTCGCCGCCTACATCCAGGGCCTGCGCTGACGCGCAGGCACCCCGCGCCACCGGGAGCCGCGAGATGACCCGTTCCCGCACGCCCGTCGCCGCCTTCCTCGCTGCCGCAGCGCTGCTCGTCGCGGGTTGCTCGGGCGATCCGGCGCCTCCCTCCGATGCGGCGGCACCTCCCGCCGCCGCCCCGGACGCACCGGCGGCCGCACCCGCGGCGCGGGCTGCTCCCGCCCGCGCCGTGCAGGAGTCATCCGGCGTCGAGGCCGCACCGGCCGAGGGCGCAGCGGCCGACGCCAGCCTCGAGCGGCTCACGCTTCTCGCGGCGCAGGACCAGCTGCCGACGGGCCGCTGGCAGGCCGGCAGGCACTACAAGCCGCTCGTGCCGGCGCAGCCGACCAACGTCGCGGGCGGCAAGGTCGAGGTGCTCGAGGTGTTCTGGTACGGCTGCGGACACTGCGCGGCGCTCGACCCCTTCCTCGAGAACTGGAAGAAGAAAACGAAGCCCGCGAACGTCGAGTTCGTGCGCGTGCCGGTGACCTGGAGCCCCGGGCACATCATGCACGGCCGGCTCTTCTACACGCTCGAGGCCCTGGGCCGCGCGGACCTGCACCCGAAGGTCTTCGACACGATCCACCGCGGCGGCAACATGCTGCTCGGCAACGACGAGGACTCCACGTTCCGCGCCCAGCTCGCCTGGGCGAAGGCGAACGGAGTCGCCGAGAAGGCCTTCTCGGATGCCTGGCAGGGCATGGCGGTCACCGTAAAGCTGCAGCAGGCCGCCGACCTGGTGCGCCGCTACAGGGTCGACGGCGTCCCGCTGATGGTGGTCAACGGCAAGTACACCACCGACGTGAGCGACGCCGGCGGGCACGAGCAGCTGCTGGCACTCATCAACGACCTCGCAGCCGCCGAGAAGCGACGCTGACGGCGGCACGCGCCGGCAGCCCGCAGCCATGATCGGCGCCTTCGTCCCCAACGCCCACGGCCTGCACCGCAGCGCCCCCGGCGAGGGCGAGACTTCGCTCGCGCACGCGGTCTGGATCGACCTGCTGTCGCCCACCCCCGAGGAAGAGACCCAGGTCGAGAGCTTCCTCGGCATCGACATTCCCACGCGCGACGAGATGCGCGAGATCGAGAGCTCGAACCGGCTGTTCGAGGAAGACGGCACGCTCTACATGACCGCTACCGTCGTCACCAAGCTCGACACCGATCACCCGGAGAACGCGCAGGTCACCTTCATCCTGACGCGCGACCGCCTCGTCACCAACCGCTACGTCGACCCGCTGCCGTTCCGCCGCTACATCGACTACGCGAGCCGCCACCCGGTGCAGTGCGCCAACGGCGGCGCGGTGCTGGCCGGCCTGCTCGAGTCCTTCGTCAACCGGATCGCCGACGTGCTCGAGCGCGTCGGCACCGACCTCGAGGACATCTCGAGCGCGGTGTTCCGGCCGGTGAGCCGGACCGGCGGCCGGCGCACCGCGCCGCGCGACTTCCGCCGCATCCTCGAGGGCGTGGGCCGCCAGGGCGACCTCAACGCCCGCGCGCGCGAGACGCTGGCGAGCCTCGGGCGGATGGTCGCGTTCCTGCTGCAGCAGCAGGCCGCGCACCCGCTGCTCTCCGACGAGCTGCGCACGCGGCTGGGCACCATCGCCACCGACATCACCCAGATGAGCGACCACGCCACTTTCCTCGGCAACAAGGTGCAGTTCACGCTCGATGCCACGCTGGGCATGATCAACATCGACCAGAACAACATCCTGAAGATCTTCTCGGTCGTCACCGTGTTCCTGCTGCCGCCGTCGGTGATCGGCGCGGTCTTCGGCATGAACTTCGAGGTGATCCCCACCTCGGGTCACCCGTGGGGCTTCTGGATCGCGATCGGCGTGATGCTGCTGTCGGCCGTGCTGCCGTACCTGGTCTTCAAGCGCCGCGGCTGGCTGTAGAGGGACCGCCGTTCGATCAGCTCACGACGGGGTCGCCTCGACGGCCAGTCGCCGCAGCCTCGCCAGTTCCGCTGCGCTGCCCGGGCGGCCCTCGATCCCTCGCGCCACTGCGGCCAGCTGCTCGAAGCTCCGCCACCCGCGCTCGTGGGTATCGCCGTAGCCGCGCACGAGCTTCTGGCATTCCGCGAGTTCGACCGCGAGCGCATAGTCGCGCGTCGCCACGTCGGCAACCTGGTCCAGCCACGCCGTCGCGCGGCCCAGTTCCTGCTCGAACCTGAGCGTTCCGCGACGCCACCGCCGCAGGCCGGCGATCAGCCGCAGCAGCGCGAATCCGCTGACCGTGCCGGTGCGGATCCGACGACCGGAAGTGAACCGGGCGATCAGCCGCACGAGCCGCGGCGATCCGAGGATCCGGCGTCCCACGGCTGCGGGCAAAGTGCCGCAGATCTCCTCGACGCGTGGCTTCACGAACTCGGAGACCTCGAGCAGCTCCGCCGGCCCGGCCTTCACGGCCGCCCGGATCCGCTGCTGCCTGTCGCCGCGCGTCTTCAGGTCAGCGACCCTGATGGTGTCCTCGAAGGACATCCACAGCGCCAGTCCGCGCGCCACGCTCTCGGTCAGGGCGGCGGCGCCATCGCCACGACCACGATCGAATGCCGCGAAGCGCGCCAGCGCATCCAGGTACCAGGTCGCGTACCTGGAATCCTGGTAATCGATCAGGCGCACGACCCCGTGGCCCACGGTCGCGCGCGCAGGCCCGGGGATTTCCGCGTCGATGCGCGCAGCGAATGCGGCCGGAACCGGGTTCGGCCGGTGATCGCCGGCACCTGCCGTCCGGCTCGCACCACCGGACCCGGAGGCGGCGCGCGCGGCGGCGACGCCGGCCTCGAAGCCCGAGAGATTGCGCTCCACGGCAACGCCGCCGGCGCGGATCGCTGCGCGATAGGCATCGAGCGTGAAGGGCAGGACGTCCGCTCCCGCGATCGCCCCGAGGATCACCGCGCTGATCATCGCCCCACGGTCCGCCGCCGCGGCCTCCATGTCGAAGGCCACCAGCCTGCGCGAGGACGCACGCGCCTCGGCGATGATCCGGTCACCACCGGCCCGGCCGTCGGCAGGGTGCGACTTCTCGCTGATCGTGTACGAGCGGTGCGTGGACGCGATCAGCGTCGTCCTCCCGGGAGTCACGAGCCCTCGCTGGATCGCGCGGCCCGCCTCCACGAGTTCGGACGCCACGACGACGTCTACGTCGCCCGGAGTAGGCATCAGGGCCATGATCGGCCGTCGGCCGTCGTCGGGCAGCAGCGCCTCGGGAAAGAACTCGAGGTAGTAGATCGTGGCCCCGGTGCGCTGCGCGACGCCCGGCACCGAGGTCGCCTGCACGACGTGGCCTTCCTGCCGTGCGACCTCGGTGAGCCAGCCGGAGACGACGCCG
>JBIIDW010000101.1:0-7004 GCA_044238215.1 Steroidobacteraceae bacterium | reverse complement strand
GGGCGTCGGCAAGACGGCGATCGCCGAGGGTCTGGCGCGGCGGATCGTCGAGGGGCAGGTACCCGAGGTGCTGGGCGACGCCGTCGTCTATTCCCTCGACATGGGCTCGCTGATCGCCGGCACCAAGTACCGCGGCGACTTCGAGAAGCGCCTCAAGGGTGTGATCACCGAGCTCAAGAAGCAGCCCGGGGCGATCCTGTTCATCGACGAGATCCACACCGTCATCGGCGCGGGCGCCGCGTCGGGCGGCGTCATGGACGCCTCGAACCTCATCAAGCCCGTGCTGACGAACGGCGAGATCCGCTGCATCGGTTCGACCACCTACCAGGAGTACCGGGGGATCTTCGAGAAGGACCACGCGCTGGCGCGCCGCTTCCAGAAGATCGACGTGGTCGAGCCGACGGTGGCCGAGACCGTCGAGATCCTCAAGGGCCTGCGCAGCCGCTTCGAGGACCACCACCAGGTCAAGTACACCGACGACGCCCTGAAGGCGGCGGCGGAGCTGTCGGCACGCCACATCAACGAGCGTCACCTCCCGGACAAGGCGATCGACGTCATCGACGAGGCCGGCGCGCGGATGCGGCTGCAGCCGGCGGCGCAGCGCGAGACGACCGTCGAGGTCCGTCACGTCGAGGAAGTGGTGGCGCGCATGGCGCGCATCCCGCCGAAGACGGTGTCGAGAGACGACAAGGAGGTCCTGCGCAACCTCGAGCGCAACCTGAAGCTCGTCATCTTCGGCCAGGACCGCGCGGTGGAGACACTGTCTTCGGCGATCAAGATGTCGCGCTCCGGGCTGGGCGATTCGCGCAAGCCCGTCGGCAGCTTCCTGTTCGCCGGCCCGACCGGCGTCGGCAAGACCGAGGTCACCCGGCAGCTGGCCATTGCGCTGGGCATCGAACTCATCCGTTTCGACATGTCGGAGTACATGGAGCGGCACACCGTCTCGCGGCTGATCGGCGCGCCCCCGGGTTACGTCGGCTTCGACCAGGGCGGACTGCTCACCGAGGCGATCGCCAAGCACCCGCACGCCGTGCTGCTGCTCGACGAGATCGAGAAGGCCCACCCCGACGTGTTCAACCTGCTGCTGCAGGTCATGGACCACGGCACGCTGACCGACAACAACGGGCGCAAGGCCGATTTCCGCCACGTCATCATCGTCATGACGACCAACGCGGGCGCCGCCGACATGGCACGCACGCCCATCGGGTTCACGCTGCAGGACAACGCGAGCGACGGCATGGAAGCCATCAAGCGGCTGTTCTCGCCCGAGTTTCGCAACCGGCTCGACGCCGTGATCCAGTTCGGCGGGCTGGACGCGGTGACGATCGAGCGCGTGGTCGACAAGCTGCTGGTCGAGATCGAAGCGCAGCTCGAGGCCCGGCGCGTGACGCTGACGCTCGATGACGACGCTCGGCGCTGGATAGCACTCAAGGGCTACGACCCGAGGATGGGCGCCCGGCCCATGGCCCGGGTCATCCAGGAATACATCAAGCGGCCGCTGGCCGAGGAACTGCTGTTCGGTTCGCTGACCGGCGGCGGCCAGGTCAGGGTCAGCGTGGCCGCTGACGGCGCGTCGCTGCGGCTGCAGTGCAGCTCCCTCGAGGAGGAGGCGCCGGCCCTGCTGGGTTAGCGGGGAGCGGGGGGCTGGCGGCGCGGCGTCAGCCTCAGCGGCCGCGGTAGACGATCCGGCCCTTCGTCAGATCGTAGGGCGTGACCTCGACCGTGACCGTGTCGCCCGTGAGGATGCGGATGTAGTTCTTGCGCATCTTGCCGGAGATGTGCGCGGTGACGACGTGGCCGTTCTTCAGCTTCACGCGAAACGTGGTGTTGGGCAGGGTCTCGACGACCTCACCGTCCATCTGGATCGCGTCTTCCTTGGACATCGGCTTGCGTGCGCCCCAGGGCGAAAAGAAGCCGGAATTTTGCCGAAAGGCCTTTTTCGAATCAATCGCGGGCCGCGGGTGGCGCCCAGCGGGAGGCGATCGCGGGTGCCGTCAGGGGGGCGAGTCGCGCAAGGAACTCTTCCCGGGGCAATGCCCGGGTGCCGAGCGTCTCGAGGTGGCGGGACGACATCTGGCAGTCGATCAGCTCGGTGCCGTGGGCGAGGCAGCGCGTGACCAGCCCCGACAAGGCGACCTTGGATGCATCGCTGGCGGTGCTGAACATCGATTCGCCGAAGAACGCGGCACCGATCTGCACGCCGTAGAGCCCGCCGACGAGGCTGCCGTCGCGCCAGGTTTCCACGCTGTGGGCGTGCCCCTGCCGATGCAGTTCGAGGTAGGCGGCCTGCATTTCCGGCGTGATCCAGGTGCCTGGGCCGCCGCGCGCCCGCGGCGCGGCACAGCCCTCCAGCACGGCTGCGAAGGCGGTGTCGAAAAGCACCTCGAAGCCCGCGTTCCGCTCGGACTTCGCGAGGCTTCGGCTGCGGCGGAATTCGGCGGGTACCAGCACCGCGCGCGGGTCAGGGCACCACCAGAGCACGGGCTGGCCTCGCGAGTACCAGGGGAAGATTCCCCGACGATAGGCTGCGATCAGGCGCTCGGGCGTGAGGTCACCCCCGGCAGCGAGCAGGCCCGGCGGGTCGTCGAGCGCCTGCGACGCGGGCGGGAAGGCGGTGCCGCCATCACCGGGCGCCAGCCAGGTGATCGTCTTCACTCCGTCTCCGGGTCGCCGCCCCCGCGGGACTCGCGGAAAGGCACGTGGCCGCGCACGGCCTCGGCGTACTCGTCGACCGATGCAGCCTCGCGGCGCAGGTAGTCGGCAATCGCGGCGCGGAACCGTCCGTCGCCGATGCGATGCGCCGACCAGGTGAGGGCGGGCTCGAAGCCGCGGGCCACCTTGTGTTCGCCCTGGGTGCCCGGCTCGAAACGCGCAAGGCCGCGTTCGATGCAGAACTCCACGCCCTGGTGGTAGCAGGTCTCGAAGTGCAGGCTGTGGAAGTCTTCCCGTGCGCCCCAGTAGCGGCCGTACAGCGTGTCGGCGCCGATGAAGAAGATCGCTGCTGCGACGATGCGCCCCTCGTGCCTCGCCAGCTTGAACATCAGCCGGTCGCCCATCGTCCGGGCTGCCTCGGCGAAGAACGCCAGATTGAGGTAGGGCTCGTGACCATGGCGCAGGAAGGTCAGGCGGTGCAGTTCCCAGGCCACGGCCAGTTCCTCGTCGCCCAGTTCGCTGCCCAGCCGCGTGTCGAATGAGATGCCGCTCTCGACGACGCGCCGCCTCTCGCGGCGGGCCTTCTTGCGCTTCTCCGCGGTGAATCCAGCCAGGAATTCCTCGAACGAGGCGTAGCCCCGGTTGCTCCAGTGGAACTGGCAGTCACGGCGCAGCAGCCAGCCCTCGCCGGCGAGGGTGGCGCGGTCCGCGTCGCGCGGGAAGAGCACGTGTGTGGAGGACAGGCCGGTGCGGTCGGCGACTTCGGCCAGCGCGGCGAGCAGTGCGGGTGCCAGGGCGCCGTGGTCCAGGCCGTGGCGCACCAGCAGGCGCGGGCCGGTCGCGGGCGTGAACGGCGCGGCCACCACGAGCTTGGGGTAGTAGCGCAGCCCGTGGCGGGAATAGGCCTGTGCCCAGGCAAAGTCGAACACGAACTCGCCGTAAGAGTGGGTCTTGATCCAGGCGGGGGCCGCAGCCGCGAGGCCGGAGTCGTCGTGAAGCGTCAGGTAGAGGGGTTCCCAGCCGGTCCCGTCGCCGACGCAGCCGCTGCTCTCGAGGGCGGACAGAAAGGCGTGGCCGAGGAACGGGTTGCCGTCGGCGTCGAGGCGGTTCCAGTCCGCCGCTGCGATATCACCGATCCGCGAAACGGTCCCTGCGCGTAGCGTTTCCACGGCGACGACCGGCTCAGGCCGGGGTCGCCCCGTCGAAGCGCTCGAGATAGCGGTCCGCGTCGAGCGCGGCCATGCATCCGGATCCCGCGGAGGTGATGGCCTGCCGGTAGACGTGATCGGCCACGTCGCCGGCCGCGAACACCCCGGGGACGCTGGTTGCCGTGGCGTCGCCGTTCGCGCCGCCTCGCACCTGGAGGTAGCCGTTGTGCATCGCCAGCTGGCCCGCGAAGACCTCGGTGTTGGGTGTGTGGCCGATCGCGATGAACACGCCGGTGACCGCAAGGTCTTCGGTGGACGCGGCTGCCGTGCCGCGCACCCGCAGCCCGGTCACGCCGCTCGCGTCGCCGAGAACCTCGTCGACGGCATGGTTCCAGAGCAGGCGGACCTTGCCTGCACGCTCACGCTCGAACAGCCGGTCCTGCATGATCTTCTCGGCGCGCAGCCGGTCGCGACGGTGCACCAGCGTGACGTGAGAGGCGATGTTCGACAGGTAGAGCGCTTCCTCGACGGCGGTGTTCCCGCCGCCCACGACCGCCACGGGCTGGCCGCGAAAGAAGAAGCCGTCGCAGGTCGCGCAGGCGGACACGCCGCGGCCGCGGAAGGTTTCCTCCGACGGCAGGCCCAGATACTTGGCCGAGGCGCCCGTGGCAACGATCAGCGCATCGCAGGTGTATTCACCGGCATCGCCGACCAGCCGGAAGGGGCGCTGCGAGAGTTCCACCGTGTGGATGTGGTCGCCGACGATCTCGGTGCCGAAGCGCTCGGCATGGCGCTTCATGCGCTCCATCAGCGCAGGGCCGAGCAGGCCGTGCGGATCGCCGGGCCAGTTGTCGACCTCGGTCGTCGTCATCAGCTGCCCGCCTTCCTGCATGCCGCTGACCAGCAGGGGCTGCCGGTTGGCGCGCGCGGCGTAAACGGCAGCCGAGTAACCGGCGGGGCCGGATCCGAGGATGATCAACCGACGGTGACGGGAGGGCATGGCGCACTCGGGCAGGACAGATCCCCGCATGTTAGCCGCAGCGGGCGCCGGCCGCGACCGCCCGGCGAGTCGGTTTTACCTTGTTCAGGATGGCCAGAATCTCGTAGAATCAAACGCCTACAGCGCTTGCTTGCTGCGGGAAGTCACCAAATTGACCGAGTCAGCCGTTAACGACAAGTCGACCGCCCGCCTCACGCAGGCGGTCACGCGGGCGTTGCGCGAAGGCGCCGTCATCCTCCTTGCGGTGGTCGCCGTGATGCTGTTTGCGGCACTCCTGAGTTTCGACCCGCGCGACCCGGGGTTCTCGTTCACTGGCGGCGGCGAAGAGGTCAACAACCTCATCGGGCCCGGCGGCGCCTGGTTCGCCGACATGCTGTTCTTCCTGTTCGGCGGGCCGGCCTACCTGTTCCCCGTGATGCTTGGCGCCGCGGCGTGGCAGGTCTCGCGCGACCGCGAGCCGGCGTCGACCGCGTCGCGCGCCAACACGCTGGTTCGTTCAGGCGGGTTCGTGCTGATGCTCGCCTGCGCCTGCGCGCTGGCGACGCTGCACTGGGACGCGGGCGCGCTGCGCCAGAGCGCGGGTGGCGTGCTCGGCAGCCTGATTGGCGACAACCTGCTCGGCGGCTTCAACTTCCTCGGCGCGACGCTGCTGCTGCTCGCTGGCTTCATGGCGGGTGTGTCGCTCGCCTTCGGCGTGTCGTGGTTCGACGTCATGGATCGCCTGGGCGCGGCCTTCTGGGGCGCGGTCGATTGGGTTCGCGAGAGGCGCGTGGCGCAGCGCGTGGAGGCCGAGGGCGAGGTGCGCCGCCAGGCGCGCAAGGAGGTCGCCGAGGTCGAGCAGAAGAAGTCGACGACGCGCGTCAAGCCGCGCATCGAGGCCCCCGCGCCGGTGGTCGAGCGAAGCGAGCGCGTCGACAAGGAGCGCCAGGTGCCGCTCTTCGACGCCAAGGCCGGCGAGCTTCCGCCGCTTCAGTTGCTCGACGACCCGCCGGCGCAGGAGCCTTCCTATTCGCCCGAGGCGCTCGAGGCGATGTCGCGCCTCGTCGAGCTGAAGCTCAAGGACTTCGGCGTCGAGGTCGAGGTCGTGGCCGTGCAGCCGGGCCCCGTCGTCACCCGCTACGAGATGCGGCCCGCCCCGGGCGTCAAGGTCAGCCAGATCAGCAGCCTCGCCAAGGACCTCGCGCGCTCGCTGTCGGCGATCAGCGTGCGCGTGGTCGAGGTGATCCCCGGCAAGTCGGTCATGGGGCTGGAGATTCCCAACGAGCGGCGCGAGACGGTGACGCTCGGCGAGATCATCAAGTCGAAGGCCTACGACGACATTTCCTCGCCGCTGGCGCTGGCACTCGGGAAGGACATCGGCGGCGCGCCGGTGGTCGCCGACCTGCAGCGCATGCCGCACCTGCTGATCGCCGGCACCACCGGCTCCGGCAAGTCGGTCGGCATCAATGCCATGGTGCTGTCGCTGCTCTACAAGAGCACGGCCGACAACGTGCGCCTGATCATGATCGATCCGAAGATGCTGGAGCTCTCGGTGTACGAGGGCATTCCGCACCTGCTCGCACCGGTCGTCACCGACATGAAGCACGCAGCCAACGCCCTGCGCTGGTGCGTCGCGGAGATGGAGCGCCGCTACCAGCTGATGGCCGCCATGGGCGTGCGGAACATCTCGGGCTTCAACAAGAAGGTCAAGGAGTCGATCGACGCGGGCAAGCCGATCAGGGACCCCGTCATCACGCAGCAGGCGGCCAACGATCCGCGCATCGACCAGTCGCAGATTCCGGAGCTCGCGCCGCTGCCGTACATCGTCGTGATCATCGACGAACTCGCCGACCTGATGATGATCGTCGGCAAGAAAGTCGAGGAACTCATCGCCCGCCTGGCGCAGAAGGCGCGCGCCTCGGGTATCCACCTCGTGCTGGCGACCCAGCGGCCTTCGGTCGACGTCATCACCGGGTTGATCAAGGCCAACATCCCGACGCGCATCGCCTTCCAGGTGTCCTCGAAGATCGACTCGCGCACCATCCTCGACCAGATGGGCGCCGAGTCGCTGCTCGGTCAGGGCGACATGCTCTACCTGATGCCTGGCGGCGGCGTGCCGGTGCGCGGGCACGGCGCCTTCGTCAGCGACGAGGAAGTGCTCAAGGTGGTGGCGCACTGGAAGTCGCTCGGCGAGCCGCAGTACATCGAGGGCGTGCTCGAGGGCG
>JBIIDW010000100.1:0-7016 GCA_044238215.1 Steroidobacteraceae bacterium | reverse complement strand
GTCGCAGGTTCAAATCCTGCCCCCGCTACCAATCTCTCGCGGTCGCCAGCCGCGGGGTCCTCGCTCAGTCTCCCTGACCGTCCGGCTCGCGCCGGAGGTTCAGTTTCTCTAGGCTGAGCTTGTCCTTGTAGCTCATCACCAGCGCGGCGGCCGCGAGTATCAGGATTCCGCCCGCCTCGAACAGGATGTTGACCGGATCGATGTCCTTGCTCTGCAGGATGATCATCCGGCACAGCGCGGTCATGGCGATGATGATCGGCAGCGTCACCGGTATGCGGTGGCTGCGGTAGAAAGCGCCCACCATGCCGATCACTTCCGCGTAGATGAACAGCAGGAAGAGGTCACTGAGCCCCACCTGGCCGGTACGCACGATGCGCAGGACCTCGAGTCCCGCGGCATAGACGGTGGCGAGCCCGATCACGAGCAGGATCGCGTTTTCGGTGAGTTGCACCAGCCGCAGGGTGGCGGCCTTGGCTGACGTCTGCATGCTCACAGCCTAGACCAGCCGGGCGGCGTTCTCCACTGCGCATCGACGGTCGGGCGGCCACCGGGGCGTCCTGGGCGGGGCCCGCGCGCTCAAGCGCCGCCGGCAGGGAAAGCGACGACGTGGTCGAGCGCGACCCTCAAGCCGACGGTTGCGCCCACCTCGTGATCCACGTGGCTCGAGGCGAGCGACAGCACGTGGCGCCCGCTCGACAGTTCGAGCGTGTAGAGGAAGTCGGCGCCACGGAACTGGCGCTCCACGACGCGCGCCTTTGCGGCGGCGTGCGGATCGAGCAGCAGGTCTTCCGGGCGCAGCATGATGTCGAAGCGCTCGCCTTGCACGGTGGCACGGTGTGCGTCGTCCGGCCCGGTCAGCGCGGACGTGCGTGCGTCGGGAAAGTCGCCGAGTTCACTCGACCAGCCGCCTGCTGCCGCACGCCATGCGGGAAGGAAGCAGGCGTGGCCGACGAAGGAAGCGGCGAAGCGCGAGCAGGGCGTGTGATAGAGCTCATAGGGCGTGCCGAACTGCTCGATTCGCCCGTCGCGCAGCAGCGCGATCCTGTCGGCGAGGCCGAAGGCATCGTGCTGGTCGTGGCTGACCGCCAGCGCGGTGATTCCCTCCGCCTTCAGCAGTCCCCGGATCTCGGGCACGAGCTTCTCGCGCAGCGCGGGATCCAGGCTCGCGAAGGGTTCGTCGAGCAGCAGGACCGCCGGACGCGGGGCAAGGGCGCGCGCGAGCGCGACGCGCTGCTGCTGGCCGCCCGAGAGTTCGGCTGGCCAGGCGTCGCCCCGGTCGCCGAGCCCAACCCGCTCGAGCATCTGCGTGGCCCGTACCTTGCGGTCGCGACGGGGCAGGGCATGCAGCCCGAACTCGACATTGCCTCGCACCGTCAGATGCGGAAACAGGGCGTGGTCCTGGAAGACGACGCCAACGCCGCGCTGGTGTGCCGGGACGTGCACGCCGACGGCGGCAAGCGGGCGCCCGCCGCAGACGATGCGGCCCTCGTCCGGGGTCTCGAAGCCCGCGATGCAGCGCAGCGCCGTGGTCTTGCCGGAACCGGACGGGCCGAGCAGGCAGCCGATTTCGCCCTGGGCGAGCGCGAGGCTCAGGCGATCGAGCGCCAGACGGGCGCCGAACCTGCGTGTTACCGCCTCGACTTCAAGCCACACGGGAGGCTCCCCTGGCGAGCAGTGCGACCGGTACGATCCCGACCGCCACGATGAGCACGGCGGGCAGCGCCGCCCGCTGCCACTCGCCCTCGCTGGTCATCTCGAACACGCGGATCGCCAGCGTGTCGAAGCCGAACGGGCGGGTCATCAGCGTGATCGGCAGTTCCTTCATGAGATCGACGAAGGCCAGTGCCGCGCCGGCCAGCAGCCCACCGCGCAGCAGCGGCAGGTGCAGCCGTCGAAGCCTGGCCATGCCCGTGACCCCCAGCGTCGCGGCTGCGGAATCGAGGTTGGGGCTGACGCCGGCGAACGCCGCCTCGACCGGGCCGGCGCCGACCACCAGGAAACGGGCGAGGTAGGCAAGCCAGAGCGCCAGCAGGCCGCCCTGCAGGGCCACGACGGGTGCCGAGGACCCCAACGCGTCATCCAGCCAGTGCTGCAGCGCGGCTGAACCAGTGGCCAGCGGGACGAACAGGCCGATCGCCAGCACGGTACCGGGCACGGCATAGCCGATCGTGGCGAACCTGCCGGCTGCGCGTACCCACGCGCGGGTCTCGCCGCGCAGCGCGAGGGAGAGCAGCAACGCGGCAAGCAGGATCAGCAGCGTGCCGGAGCCGGCCGCGAGCAGACTGTTCAGCACGAAGCCCCAGTAGCGGGCGTCCAGGTCTGCGGTTGCGCCGTGCAGCGCCCAGGCCGCGAGCTGCGCGACGGGCAGCACGAAGGCGGCCAGCAGGATCAGCGATGGGGTCGCGCAGGCCGCCGCTGCCGCGCGGCCCCGCAGTCGCACGCGCGGCAGCGGCGCCGAACGGGCCCGGTCGGCGTCGAAACGTCGCCCCGCGCGCTCGCGACGCTCGAGCCAGAGCGCGCCGCCGGCGAGCACCGCGAGGAGGGAGGCCATCTGCAATGCGGCGGCGAGCGAGAACATGCCGTACCACGCGCGATAGATGCTCGTCGTGAGCGTGTCGACGTTGAAGGCCGCCACGACGCCGAAGTCGGCAAGAGTCTCCATGGCCACCAGCGCCGCTCCGGCCGCGATCGCGGGCCGCGCCATCGGCACCAGCAGTGTCGGGAATGCACGTGAGCGCGACATCCCGAGGGACTGGGCGGCTTCCAGCGCGCGTGCCCCGGCGGACTCGAAGGCGGCACGTGCAGGCAGATAGACGTAGGGGTACAGCGTGAGTGTCAGGATCAGCGCTGCACCCCACAGCGAGCGCACCGGCGGCAACGTCGCGGAGGGTCCGAACAGCTCGCGCAGCGTGACCTGCAGCGGGCCGGCGTAGTCGAGTGCGCCGGCAAACACGACGGCCAGCACGTAGCCGGGCACCGCAAGGGGCAGCAGCAGTGCCCAACCCAGCAGGCGGCGCCCCGGGAAGTCGAATCCAGCGACCAGCCAGGCGAGCACCACGCCCAGCACCGTCGCTGCGAGCGTGACGGCCACCACCAGCACCAGGGTCTGCAGCGCGGCCTGCGGCAGCAGGAACCGGAGCTGATGCTCCCAGACGTCCAGGGCAGGACTGCCCCACGAGGCGGCCGCAGTGGCCAGCGGCAGCAGCGCAGGTGCCGCGAGCAGCAGCACGAGGCCGGCAGCCCACCTGCGCGACGCGTCGAAGTCCATCCGCCCTCAGCGGTATCCGGCGCGGTCCATCAGCCGCACGGCAGCCGGTTGCAGCCTGCCGGCCTCGGCGACATTGAGCGGACTTGACCTGAACGCGCCCCAGGCCTGCAGGACGGGGGTCATCGGGACGGCCGGGTTGACGGGATATTCCATGTTCAGCGCGGCAAACTGCCGCTGCGCCTCGCCGGCCGAGAGCCACTCCAGCAGTCGCTGCGCCTCGCCGGGCCTCCCGGAGTGGCGCGTGACGCCGGCCCCGGAGATGTTGACGTGCACACCCCGGCCGGCCTGATCGGCCCAGAACGGCTTCACCGGGAAATCCGGACGGTCCCGCAGGATGCGCCCGTAGTAGTACGTGTTGACGATGCCGACGTCGCACTGACCTGCGGCGATGGCCTCCAGCACCTGGTTGTCGTTGGCGAAAGGCGGGGCGGCGAGGTTGGCGACCCACCCGCGCACGACCTTTTCGGTCGCCCGTTCGCCCGCCGCGGAGATGAGCATCGCGACCAGGCTCTGGTTGTAGACCTTCTTGGAGGTGCGCAGGCAGAGCCGGCCCTTCCAGGAGGGTGCGGCCAGCGCCTCGTAGCTCGACAGTTGGCGCGGGTCGACCCTCGCCGGCGAGTAGAAGATCGTCCGCGCACGCTGCGACAGGCCGAACCAGCGCCCCTTCGGGTCGCGCAGGCTCGCGGGCACGTTGGCCAGAAGCGTCCTCGACGACAGCGGAAGCAGCAGGCCGCGGTCCGCAGCATTCCACAGCTCGCCGGCATCGACGGTCATCAGCAGGTCGGCTGGCGTGGCGCGACCCTCCGCGGCGAGCCGTTGCGTGAGTACGGCGGCATCGCCCGTCACGAGTCGGATCGGGACCCCCGTCTCGCGCGTGTAGGTGTCGAACAGCGGCTTGATCAGCTGCTCGTTACGGGCCGAGTAGACGACGAGCGGCTCCTGCGCCATTGCAGCGGCGGGCCCCAGCGAGGCGAGGCCGAGCAGCCAAAGAGCGGCCCCGAGGAGTCGGGCGCGCGGGCGGGCGGTGCTGGAGAGCATGGGCGGCATTGCATGACGTCCGTAAATGCGAACGATTCTTAATTGTATACGAAAAACAGTCCGCTCCGCCCAGTGGTCTCATTCCACTCTGCGGATGGCCGGTACGCCGATCCACGCCGCCGCGCCCATGCCGATGCACTGTTCGCGACGGGGTCGCGTCGGCCGCAAGCCGGTCGGGGCGAGATTCATCAAGGGGGGGACTCAGGATGACGCTCAGCAAGGGGGGCGCCCGCGTAGCCGGCGCCGTGGCGGCGCTCGTTGCGCTGTCGGGTGGAGCCGCAAGTGCGCAGGCACCGGCGGACGATGGTTTCGACGGGCTCGAAGAAATCGTCGTAGTTGCCAGAAAATTCGAGGAAAATCTGCAAGTCGTTCCGCTAACGATCTCGGTCATCGGCGAGGACGTCGTACGTGAGAAGGCGGTCAGGGATCTCGGCGACATCGCCAAGCTGACGCCCGGATTCACCTACGAGACGGGTTCCACCACAGGCGACAGCAAGCCCAGCATCCGCGGGCTGACGGCGGTGCGCGGCCGCCCGAACGTGGCGATCCTGATCGACGGCGTCGACCAGACGACCGAGTCGATCGGCGTGCCCGGCGGCGGCCTGCTCGCGGGCCTGCGCTTCGCCGACATCTGCCAGGTCGAGGTGGTGAAGGGACCGCAGAGCGTGCTGTATGGCCGCAGCGCCTTCGCCGGCGCGGTCAGCTACACCACCTGCCGCCCCGACCTAGACGAGTTCTCCGGCGAGGTGACGGCCGGCGCCGGCCGCTTCGGTACCGCGGAGTTCGGTGCGATCGCCAACCTGCCGCTGGGGGAGACCACGGCGCTGCGCCTGACCGGCAGCTACCTGAACTTCGACGGCGACTGGAAGAACCCCGTCACCGGCGGCGACCTCAACGGCCGCGAGACCACCGCGGGCTCGGTCGCGCTGAAGTTCGCGCCCAGCGACACCTTCAGCGCCTTCGCGCGTGTGCAGTACTCGAAGGAGGACGCCACGCAGCCGGCGCGCATCTCCGTGGCGCCGGTCGACGTGTTCACCGGCAACGTGCTGACGGCCAACAATGGCGTCTTTGCACCGTACCTGACCTTCAACGCCATGACGGGTGTGACGACGCCGGCCTTTGGCCAGGGCTACTACCCGCAGCAGGGCGACATGACCACGACGCTGTCGGCCCGGCAGCGCGCGATCCAGCTCTCGCCCGACCCGCGCACCGGCAAGGACTTCGAGGGTACCTCGGTCAAGACGACGCGCGCGCTGCTGGAACTGGAGTGGCAGATGGGCTTCGGCAGCTTCAAGTCGCTGACCGCATACCTGAAGTCCGACCAGTGGATCAGCGAGGACTTCGACTACACGAACGAGCGCCTGACGCCGAACGGCTACGCGATCTACGCGCCGATCTCGCAGTTCCTCGGCTTCCCGCCGAACACCCCCGTACCGACTTTCGCGCTGTCCGGCCTGCGCGAGGCCGACACGGACGTCGAGCAGGTCAGCCAGGAGTTCATCTTCCGTTCGGACTTCGACGGGCGGTTCCAGCTGCAGGCCGACGCGCTGTACTGGAAGGAAACCGCCGAGGTGCTCGGCGCCTCGCAGTTCTGGTGCCGGGAAGGCACCTCGCCGCAGTTCTGCACGATCATCGGCTCGTTCCTGGGCGGTAACCCGATGCTGCCCGCGCAGACCGCGCCACTGCCCACCGATCGTGTGCCGTTCCGCGACCTGACGACCCGCGAGTCGGAAAGCTTCTCCGTCGGCCTCGGCGTCGACGTTGCGCTGACCGACACGATCAACCTCGGCATCGGCGGCCGGTACTTCGACGAGACCTACGACTACGAGGGCTATCCCTTCGACCAGTTCCCGGTGCGCACCTTCAACGCGGCGGTTCCCAACCTGCCCAATCCGAAGGCGACGGTGAAGTCGTCGAAGTTCGTGCCCAACCTGACCTTCGACTGGAAGTACGCCGACGATGCAATGCTCTACGCCACGGCGGCGAAGGGCTTCAAGCCGGGCGGCATCGACACCACGCAGAACACGGGCTTCGTCGACGAGGTCAGCCGGCAGTTCAAGCCGGAGAACCTGCTGGCCATCGAGCTGGGCTCCAAGAACGAGTTCTTCGACCGGCGCGTCCGGCTCAACACCTCGCTGTTCTACAACGACTACACCGACCAGCAGGTGCCGGTGAACGTGCAGATCGGCGCGCTGCCGCAGACCGGCACGATCAACATCGGCGAGTCCGAGACCTACGGCGTGGAACTGGCGCTCGACTGGGCCGCGACCGACAACCTCGCACTCGGCCTGCGCTACACCTACACCCATGCGGAGTTCATCGACTACGAGGTCCCTGCCGGACCGCTGACCTGGACCGCGGGCGCAACGCCGGCCGCGAACGGCGTGATCCGCGACGCGGCGGGCAACGTGGTGCGCGCCGGTGGCATCTCCGACCGCGCGGAATCGCTGCTGTCAGGCTACGTGCCGACCAACAACAGCACGGCCCAGGGCAACCCGAACAACCTCGGCGTGATCTTCGGGGCCACGGGACGCACCGTGCCGCGCGTGCCCGAGCACCAGCTCGTGCTGACGGGTCGCTACGCCTGGAGGATGGCCGGCGGCGGCGAGACCTACGTGGGCTTCGACACGCAGTACCAGACCAAACGCTTCCTGACGCAGTACAACCTGTTCTGGCTGCCGAGCTTCACGGTCACCAACCTGCAGCTGGG
>JBIIDW010000099.1:0-7086 GCA_044238215.1 Steroidobacteraceae bacterium | reverse complement strand
CGGCTGCCCGGCTGGGCGCCCACCGACAGGAACTGCTGCTCGCTGCGCATCTGCCGCTGCAGCGCGGCACGCCTGTTGAGCGCCGCAACCAGCGCGGCCTCGGCGCGCTGCAGCGCGTCGGACTCCGCCTGCAGCCGCGCGAAATAGTCGCCGCGCGCGCCCGGCACCACGGCGATGTTGCGCTTCTTGAACTCGGCGAGCTTGCCCTCGGCCGCCTGCAGCCGCGCCAGGTAATCCGCGGCCTGCTTCGTCAGGAAACTCTGCGCCTGCGCGGTGCCCGCGCGCTTGCCGCCGAGGCTGCCCTCGACGAAGGAGTCGAGGATCTCCTTGACGACCCGCAGCGCCTTGTCGCGGTCGCGGTTCTTGTAGGCGATCTGGTAGACGCTGCTGGTGTTGCCGCTGCTGCTGGCCGAGATCTGGATGCGCTTGCGCAGCGCCTCGACCGCGTACTGGCGCTCCTTGGCGGTCATCCCGGGCTTGAACAGCCCCGTCTCGATGCCCACCCGCTCCAGCTGCGGCGCACTGAGCAGCGCCTGGCGCACGCGCTGCACGGAGGTGTCGGACTCGGTGTCCGCGGTCAATCCCTCGGTCACCTGGCTGACGAGCGGCCGCGTGTCGACGAAGACGCGCGCCGACGCCTGGTAGACGTCGGGCATCGCGAACACCACGATCCAGCCGACCGCGCAGACGCCCCAGGCCACGGCCAGCGCGATCCAGCGAAAGCGCCATGCGCCGTGGATCTGCTCGAGGACGTCATCGATCAGCGACTGCATGCTGTGCCTACAGGATCGACTGGGGAACGATCAGCACGTCGCCGGGCCGCATCGGCAGGTTCTGCCGGAAGTCGCCCTTGTCGATCAGGTTCTGCAGCTTGACCTTGATCTCGACGTCGCGGCCGTCCTCCTTGCGCAGGATGCGGGCGCGGTTGCCCGCCGCGTAGGTCGCGAGCCCGCCGGACTGCAGCACGACGTCGAGCACGGTCAGCCCCTCGCGATAGGGCATCGTCTGCGGCTTCAGCACCTGGCCGACGATCTTCACCTGGCTGAAGGTGCTCACCGCGTTGGTGACGATGATGTTCACCTTCGGCGAGCGCACGAACTCGGACAGCACCGCCTCGACGTCGCGCGCGAGCTGCGAGGGCGTCTTGCCGGTCGCCTGGATGCTCTCGACCAGCGGCGTCGAGATCCGGCCGTCCGGCAGCACCGGCACGGTGGCGGTGAGCTCGGGATTGCGCCAGACGAAGACCTGCAGCGTGTCGCCCGGGCCGATGACGTAGCGATCCGCGTCGACGCCGTCGGCCGCGGCCGCGGGAGCCACGGCAACGCGCGCCGGCGCGGCGGCCGGCGCCGTCGGGCCGGCTCCCGCCGACGTCGCGACGCAGCAGACCGCGAGCAGCACGAGCAGCACGGTGGGTCGGATCATGCGCGGATGCTAATTGACGAAACGCGGTGGACCGCGTGACCGGGGTCACGCGCGACCCGGCAATGCCAGCGGTCGTGATGCACGTCACGGGTTTGCCAGACGCGTTATGTCGCCATGCACCGCCGCGGCCGCGCCGCGTTATGCTCCGCGGTGATGCGTACCCCCCGCTCGCCACGGACGCTCGCGCTGCTGCCGGTCGTGCTCGGCCTCGTCGCCGCGTGCGGCGGCGGCTCGTCGTCCACCGGCTCGGGCGCCACGACGGCCGCACCGACGGGCGCGCAGGGCGGTGCGGCGCCGAATCGCGCGCCGACGATCCAGGGCGTGCCGCCCACCTCGGCGGCGACCGGCCAGCCCTGGGCCTTCACGCCGCTCGCCAGCGACCCGGACGGCGACGCGCTGACCTTCACCGTGACCAACCGTCCGTCCTGGGCCAGCTTCGACTCACGCAGCGGCCGGCTCGCGGGCACTCCCACGGCCGGCGATGCCGGTACCGTCAGCAACGTGACGATTGCGGTCAGCGACGGGCGTGCCAGCGCGGCACTTGCGCCGTTTTCCCTGACGGTCACGCCGCCGGCCACCGGCGCGACGACCCTGTCGTGGGACGCGCCGCTGACCAACACCGACGGATCCGCGCTCACCGACCTCGCGGGCTTCCGCGTGACCTATGGCACCGACGCCACGCGCCTCGACCGCTCGGTCGACGTGCCGGATCCCGCGGTCTCCAGTCGCCGCATCGAGGGCCTGGCGCCCGGACTCTGGCATTTCGCCGTGATCGCCTACAACCGCGACGGCGTCGAGGGCCTGCCGTCGGGAATCGCCAGCCTGCAGGTCCGCTAGCGCGAGGCACTCGTGCCCGCGCCGCGTGGCCGCGTGTCGCAGCTGCCGTCGGCGCGGCGCAGGCCGACGATCCGATAGCTTGCCGCGACCGTCGTGCGTCGCAGCGGCTCGAGGCACAGGCCGAGCCGACGCTCGTCCCAGGGCAGCGTCGCGCTGACGTGGTCGTAGCCGGACAGCAGCCGGACCGCATCAGGCGCGCTGCCGGCCCCGGCGTACCAGCGGTGCTCCACGATCGGCTCCGCCACGGCACGCAGCCGGAAGTGCCCGAGGTGCCCGGCACCGTGGCCGGCGAACACGTAGGGCGCGAAGGCGCCCTGGTCCACGAGCGCGTACTCCGGCGCGTGCAGCAGCGGATTGAGGCGCCCCACGAGACCGACCGACACCACCGGGAACACGCGGGCGCCGGCGGGCAGCGCGGCCTGCGCCTCGCGCAGCGCCGCCACCCGCAGCGCGTCGGCGCGCAGCGGACCTGCCAGCACGGCGATCTGCAGCGTCGCCAGCGTCGCGAGCGCAAGCGCGACGGCGCTGCGCAGCGCGGGCCGGGACTCGACGGCCAGCGCCAGCGCCAGCGCCGCGAATCCGAACACCTGCGGCAGCGCCCGCAGGTCCGTGTCCCAGGTGAAGCCCGGCTGCGACTGCGGCAGCGCCACATACGCGGCGAGCGCCGATGCGCCCAGCCACAACGCGCGCCGCACCCGGCCCTCGCCACGCAGCGCCGCGGCCGACGCCAGCGCGACGCCGGCGGCCAGCGCGGCAAGCGCGGCGAGGTCGATGGCACGCTCGGCGCGCTGTTCCGCCATCGCCAGGCTCTGCAGCGCACCGTGCAGCTTCTCGGCCGCCGTGCCGAAGTGGTAGGCAGGACTCGCATCGCCGCCAAGCGATCCCAGCACGTGCAACGCACCGATCGCGCCCGCCACGGCGAGGCCGGCGACGGCGCCCGGTGGCAGGCGCCGGCGGCTGAGCCAGGCCTCGGCCGCGAGCGCGGCGGCGGCGGCGACGAACATCACGAAGCCGGCGAGGTGGGCGAGGTAGGTCGCGCAGGCCGCCGCGACCAGCGCGACGACGCGGGCAGGCCGCGGCGCCTCGATGACGCGCACCATGCAGCCGACCGCCACCAGCGACAGTGCCGCGGAGTACTTGAACGCGAGGTAGCCGGCGGCGAGCGTGTAGTCGAGCGCGAACACCGCGGAGGCGAGGCCGGCGAGCGCAGCTGCGGCACGCGATGCACCCAGCGCCCGCGCGCACCACGCCAGGGCGAGCGGCACCGCGACCGCCGCCGCCGCCGCCATGAGCCGGGCCGTGGGCTCGGCTCCCAGCGCCTTCACGAGGCCTGCGGCGAGCGCATCCGCGAGGACGTACGGCGCGAACGCCCAGTGCAGTTCGTACCACGCGCCGAAGCGCGCCCCGCCGTCGAACGCGAGGTCGGCGATCGCCACGGCGCGCGCGAGGTGATTGGGCAGGTCCTGCAGCGGCGCCGGCCACGCCCACGCAGCCAGCAGCAGCGCCTGCGCCAGCAGTACGGTGGTGAGCAACCACGTCGGCCACGCCGGTTCCGCACCGGCGGGCCGCTGGGTCGCCGGCGCACCCGCACTCATCGCTTGCCGAGGAACGCGGCGCGCTCGAGCCACGTGTCCTGCCGCGCCAGCACCGCCGCCCAACCGGCGACGGCGAGCAGCGGGCCCACGAAGCCCGCACCGTCGGGCATGCGTTCACGCCACTCGAGGCAGGCCAGGAACGTGACGATCAGGCCCGCGACGCGCAGCGCGAACTGGCCGATGGGATAGCCGACGTGGCGGACGCGCCGGTAGATCAGCAGCCCACCGAAGGAATACGCGAAGAACGTCGCGACGAGCACCGTGGCGGCGCCCGTGACGCCGTGTCCGGGCACCCAGACGAAGTTGCCGACCATGCACACCACGGTGGCGAGCACGGTGGTCGGCAGCAGCAGCGCGGTGCGCTCGGCCACCTGCACGGCGATGCAGAAGTGGCTGTGCAGGCTGAACAGCAGGTACGCGAGGCAGACCAGCGGTATCGCGTGCGCCGCCGACTGGTACTCGTCGGCGACGAGCACGCCGAGGATTTCCGGCGCGAAGGCCGACACCGCGAACATGATCAGCGCGACGATCCCGAAATAGACGCGGAAGGTGTCGCGCAGGAACTCGTCGCTGCCGGGACGGGTGCCCATCTGCAGCGCGATCGGCACGAAGATCATCGTGAAGGGCGCGAGAATGAGGCCGCCGATCCCCTGGCCGATCTGCTGCGCGAGGCCGTAGACGCCGACGTCGCCGAGGGTGCCGTAGGCGCGCAGGAACAGCCGCCCGGCCTGGTGCATCGCGAGCGCCATCAGGCCGGTCAGGAACAGCGGCCCGCTGAAGCTCCACAGCGCCCCCAGCAGGTTGCGTTGCGGACCATGCGCCTCGAGCCGCCACACCGACATGGAGAGGCTGACGACCGCGGCGATGATGCCGGTGACCAGGTTGCCGAGCAGCACGCCGATGATGCCGAGATCCCACCACCACAGCAGCGCGACGTTGATCGCGACGTTGAACAGCAGCCGCGTCACGCTGAAGACGGAGACCACGACCGAGCGCTTCTGCGCCTGGAACCACGCGAGGCCGAGTTCCTCGAACGGGATCAGCATCAGCGTGACCAGGCCGAGCGTCATGTACAGCGCACCGCCGGGCACGCCCTCGCCCAGCACCGCGTCGGCGATCGGGCCGGCCAGCAGCAGCGCGGGCAGCAGCACCACGCAGACCAGCGCCACGATCAGCCACTGCGCGTTCCACCAGACCAGCCCTTCGCGCCCGCCCCAGCGCGGCGCGAAGTGCTGACGCGTGGCGGCCGCGGCGACCTGCCCCGCGACGAGGATGCCGAACATGCCGGCCACCAGGTCCACCAGCCCGATCACGCCGTACTCCGCGGGCGAGAGCATCCGCGTGTAGAACGGCAGCATCAGCACCGAGCCGAGGCGCAGCAGCACGTGCCCGGATCCGTAGATCAGCATGTGACGAAGCAGTTCCTGGCCCTCGGTGGGGCCGGGGCGTGCTGGCGCTCGATCGTCGGTCACGGTGGGTCGGAAGCTCGGGTAGGCGTGCGGTGTCCGCGGCACGATGCCCCAACCGGGCGAGCGGTTCCGGTGCCTGCGTCGCAGCCTCGCTCGCCGGCCAGCGGTGAGCGAGTTTCGTGACGCAGGTCACGCGCCCCGCGGCCCGACGGCGACCCGGTGCGATGCGGGCAGCCGCGCGCGCGCGCTAAGGTTGACGCCATGACGATCCGCGCCCGATGGCTGGCCGCGCTGGCGGCCGTGCTGCTCCACGCAATGCCGACCGCTCCCGCGGTCGCCCAGTCCGCACTGCCGCGCGTGTCGCCGCAGGACCTGACCTACCGCGGGGCTTTTCGCCTGCCCGCCGGCGCGACCGAAACGGCCACCTTCAACTACGGCGGCACCGCGCTCGCCTTCAATCCCGCGCGCCGCAGCCTGTTCATCACCGGCCACGACTGGCACCAGCGCACGGCCGAGGTCGCCATTCCGGAGCTGCGGATCGCGACCAGCGTGGCGCAACTGGCGACCGCCCAGCTCGTCCAGGGCTTCCGTGATCCGACCGAAGGCAGGCTGCGCTGGGTCAATCCCTCGGACCCGAACTCACAGAAAGTGGGCGGCCATCTCGTGCACGGCGACCGGCTCGTCGTGTCCGTCTACTCGTATTACGACGGTGCCGGCACGCAGCTCGCCTCGCACTTCGTGCGACCGCTCGACCTCGCGGCGACCGGCCGCGTCGAGGGACCGGTGCGCGTAGGCCGCCTCTATCCCGGCTTCGTCAGCGGCTACATGACGCCCGTGCCGGCGGAGTGGCAAGCCGTCCTGGGCGGTCCGGCGCTGACGGGCAACTGCTGCCTGGCGATCGCCTCGACGCAGTCGAACGGGCCGTCGGTATCGACGTTCGACCCGGCGACGCTGGCGACGGGCGCAGAGGCCGCCTCGAACCTGCTGGTCGGCTACCCGCTGGGCCAGCCGCTCGGCCCGGGCGAGACCACGCAAAATCCGCTCTACAACCTGACGACGCAGATCCGCGGTGTGGTGTTTCCGCCAGGCACGCGCAGCGTGCTGTTCTTCGGCCGGCACGGCGTCGGCCCGTACTGCTACGGCAGCGGCGCCGAGTGTCGCGACCCCGCGGACGACTCCAAGGGCACGCACGCCTACCCATACCGCTACCAGGTGTGGGCCTACGACGCGAACGACCTGGCGGCGGTGCGCCGCGGCTCGCGCGCCGCCAGCCGCGTGCAGCCCTATGCGACCTGGAACTTCAACCTGCCGTTCGAGCGCGCATCGGCACAGAACCTGATCGGCGGCGCGGCCTACGACCCGCAGACCCGCCTGCTGTACGTCTCGCAGCAGTGCGCCGACACCGACTGCGCGCCGCTGATCCACGCCTTCGAGCTGCGGATCGGCACCGAGGACCGACGGCCGGCGGCGCCGGCGAACGTGCGCGCCGCGACGGCCGCTCCCTAGACCGAGCGGCCCGGATCGGGGCTACCAGACACCACGCGCTGCAGCCAGCGTCCGGCCCGCGACCCCATGCCAGTCGAAGAGCGCGGCGCGCTGCTGTGCCGCCGCGCCGAGGCGGGCGCGCAGTTCCGGGTCCGCAGCGAGGTGCCGGAGCGCTCCGGCCAGCTGCCCCGGATCACTGCCGTCGACCGCGAGACCCGTCGAGCCGTCGATCACCGCCTCGAGCTGGCCGCCCACGCGCCCACAGACCGAGGGCTTGCCGGCGGCAGCGGCCTCCATGAAGACGATGCCGAAGCCCTCGATCATGGAGCCCATCTGGA
>JBIIDW010000098.1:0-7103 GCA_044238215.1 Steroidobacteraceae bacterium | reverse complement strand
CGGCCTCAGATCGACGGCCTGCGCGCGGGCTGCGACCTGCTGATCGCCACGCCCGGGCGACTGATCGATCTCGCCGAGCAGGGCGCCTGCGACCTGTCCGCGGTCCGGCACCTCGTGCTCGACGAGGCCGACCGCATGCTCGACATGGGCTTCATCCACGCCATCAAGCGCGTGATCCGCATGCTGCCCGCCGAGCGCCAGAACCTGATGTTCTCCGCCACCTACTCCGAGGACATCCGCGAGCTCGCGTCGCGGATGCTGCGCAACCCCGTGGCCATCGACGTCGCGCCGCGCAACCGCACGGCCGACCGCGTCGACCAGGTCGCGTTCCGCATCGACAAGGACATGAAGCGCCACCTGCTCGTGCACCTGTTCGAGCACGGCGCTGCCGACGAGGGCCGGTGGCACCAGGCGCTGGTGTTCACGCGCACCAAGCACGGCGCCAACCGGCTCGCGCAGCAGCTCGAGGCGGCCGGCATCCGCGCCGCGGCGATCCACGGCAACAAGAGCCAGTCAGCCCGCGTGCGCGCGCTGTCGGACTTCAAGGACGGCCAGCTCACGGCGCTGGTGGCCACCGAGGTCGCCTCGCGAGGTCTCGACATCAAGGAGCTGCCGCAGGTCGTCAACTACGAGCTGCCGAACGTGCCCGAGGACTACGTGCACCGCATCGGCCGCACCGCGCGCGCCGGTGCAACCGGGCGCGCCGTGTCGCTGGTGGCGCAGGACGAGGCGGGGCTGCTGCGCGACATCGAGCGCACCATGAAGGCCACGGTGCCGTTCCTGCCGACGCCGGAGTTCAAGGTGGTGGAGCCGCGCCTGCAGCCGGCGGCTGGCCCCCAGGCCGCGCGTCCCCACCAGGCCCCGCGTCACCACCAGGGCCAGCGCCCGCAGCATGCGCCGCGTGCGCAGCAGGACACGCGTGGCGTGGTCAGCCGCCCGAGCGCTTCGCCGGGTAGCCGAGACGGGTCAGCTCTGCGACCAGCAGGTCACGGTGGTCGCCCTGGATCTCAATCACGCCGTTTCGGACCGTCCCGCCGGAGCCGCAGCGCTTCTTGAGCTGCTTCGCGAGTTCCTCGAGGGCCGAGGGGGCGAGCGGCAGCCCGGTGATCACCGAGACGCCCTTGCCGCCGCGGCCCTGGGTCTCGCGCCCCACGCGCACCGTGCCCGCGGCCTTGCCGCCCTGGTGAGGGGCGACCAGGCTGCCGGCCAGTGCGCGGCGCTTCGCGTCGATGTTCATGGCCGGCGATTCTACGGCCTGCGGGGCATGGCTAGAATCGGCGGATGAAGCCTGCGCATCCGAGCCCGCCTGCCGCCCGTCGCGCCCGCCTGGCGTGGGCCGCGCTGGCGGCGTCGTTCGTCGTGACCGCTCCGGTCGCCGTCGCCGCCCCGGCCGGGCCACTCGATGCCGAGCTGGCGCAGATCCTCACGCTGCTGCCCGGTCGTTACCAGGGCGACGCCCCGGACCCGCGCGACCCCACCGGCGTACGCCGCCTGCCGCTGCAGCACAAGATCGTGCGCGTCGAGGCCCCGCAGTTCGGCGACACGGTCTTCTACCACCAGATCTCCCGCGACGGCCTCGACTCGGCGAAGCCCTTCCAGCGCAAGATCTACGCCTTCGACCGTGACCCGCGCCGCCGCGCCAACTCGATGCGTTCATGGGTGTTCCGGCCCGGCGAGGGCCCGCCGAACCTCGAGCTCGACCCGACGGCGCTGCGCGCGCTCGACCCCGCGTCGCTGATGAACTTTCCGCCGGAGTGCGCGATCCGCTGGGCGAAGGGCAGCGCACCCGGCAGCTTCGTGGCCCGCGTGCGCCGCCAGGACTGCAGCTACGACAGCGCCGCGTTCCGGCAGCGGATCTCGCCCGAGATGACCTACGAGCTCGCACCCGGCTCGTTCGGCATCGAGGACGTGCTGTACGGCGCCGACGGCCGGCCGCTGTTCCCGCCCACCGGCGTGCTGGTTGCGCCGCGGCTGCCCGCACCGCCGTCACGCACCGCCGCCGACGTGATCGCCGCGGCGTCGCCCGGCGACTGGCGGCCGCTCGACCCCACCCGCACGCTCTACCTCGAGCTCGACGCCGGTCGCGTCGTCTTCGAGCTCGCGCCCGCGTTCGCCCCGCGTCACGTCGCGAACCTGCGCGCGCTGGTCGATGCGCGCTGGTTCGACGGGCTCGCGATCAACCGCGTCCAGGACAACTTCGTCGTGCAGTGGGGCGACCCGGACGGCAAGCGGCCCCTGCCGGCCACTGCGGCCGCGCGCCTGCCACCCGAGTTCCAGCGGGACTGGAGCGCAGACCTCGCGTTCACGCCGCTGCCCGACCCCGACGGCTGGGCGCCCCAGGCCGGCTTCGTCGACGGCCTTGCGGTCGCCGGCAACCGGGAGGCGGGGCGCATCTGGCTGGCGCACTGCTACGGTTCGCTCGGCGTCGGTCGCGACGTCGCCGCGGACTCCGGCAGCGCCGCCGAGCTCTACGTCGTGATCGGCCACGCGCCGCGGCAGCTCGACCGCAACATCACCCTGCTGGGCCGTGCCGTCGCCGGGGCGGAACTGCTGTCGGCGCTGCCGCGCGGCCGCGGCGCGATGGGTTTCTACGAGCAGCCCGGGCAGCGTGTGTCGATCCGCCGCCTGCGCTTCGCCGACGAGCTGCCCGAGGCGGAGCGCAGCGCCCTCGAGGTACTGCGCACCGACACCCCGACCTTCGCGGCGCTGGCCGAGGCCCGCCGCAACCGCCGCGACGACTTCTACCTCGTGCCTGCCGGGCACATCGACCTCTGCAGCGTGCCGCTGCCCGTCCGTGCGCGGCCCTGACGTCATCGTCGTCGGTGCGGGCATCGGCGGCCTTGCCGCCGCGCTCGGCCTGCTGCGCGCCGGCCAGCGCGTGCGGGTGTTCGAGGCGGTGGGCGAGCTGGGCGAGGTCGGTGCCGGACTGAGCATCACGCCCAACGCCGGCAAGGCTCTGGCCAGTCTTGGTCTCGCGGATGAGCTGACCCGAATCGGCAGCACGCCACCGGCGGGGGCGCTGCGCCACTACGCCACCGGCGAGGTGCTGGTGCCGCTGCCGCAGGACCGCAGCCGCGAGCGCTACGGCATGCCGCTCTATCACGTGCACCGCGCCGACCTGCACGCCGCGCTGCTCGCGGCCGTGCGGGCGCTCGACCCGGCCTGCCTGCGCCTCGGCTGCGCGCTGGAGTCGCTCGACACGGGCGCCGACGGCGTCACCGCGCGATTCGCGGATGGCAGTGGCGAGCGGGCAGACTGGCTGATCGGTGCCGACGGCATCCGTTCCGTCGTGCGCCGGGTGCTGTTCGGCGACGGCGCGCCGCGCTTCACGGGCTACGTGGCCTGGCGCGCCCTGATTCCGGGCGAGCGCGTCGGGCCCGAGCTCCTCGATCCGCCGCTGTGCATGACGGTGGGGCCGCGCCGGCTGCTGATGCGCTACCCGCTGCGCCGCGGCGCGCTGGTCAACGTCGTCGCGCTCGCGCGCCGGGAGGCCTGGACCGAGGAAGGCTGGTCGGTGCGGGCGGAGCTCGACGAACTGCTCGCCGAGTTCGCCGACTTCGAGCCGCGCACCCGCGAGCTGCTGGCGCTCGTGCCGCCGGGCCGCCTCTTCAAGTGGGGCCTGTTCGACCGCGACCCGCTGCCGACCTGGACTCGCGGCCGCGCCACGCTGCTCGGCGACGCGGCGCACCCGATGCCGCCGTTCACCGGCCAGGGCGCGGTGATGGCGCTGGAGGACGCGGCGGTGCTGGGCCGCGTCGCGGCGGCGGCCGGCGGCCCGGACGACGCGCTGCAGCGCTACGAGCGCGCGCGCCACGCCCGCGTCACGGCCGCGCTGGCGATGTCACGCTCGCGCGACAGCCTTTATTTCGGCGACGATCCCGCGCAGCAGGTGCGTGCGCTGGGCGCCGGCATGGCGGAACTGAGGACACTCTATGAATACGACGCTGGCACGATCGAAGTCTGACCCGTTCACCCGCGCTCTCGCGGCCGCGCTGCTCGCGCTCGTGGCGCTCGGCGCGCTGGCGTCGCCGACGGTGCGCGCGGCGGACAACGGCTTCGACGCCGCCGCCTACCGGCAGTGGGTGGAGATGCGGGTCGGCAGCGGCGAGCCCGTCTACTGGTACTGCATCGGCACGGTGTTCAGCTACCCCGACGGCAAGCCGCTGATGAAGATGGAGGGCGTCGACACCGCGCGCCTCGATCGCAGCGAGAGCACGCCGACCGTCGCCCACCAGCTGTCGCGCAAGACCTTCGTCTACCGCGACCTGCAGAGCGGCGCGATCCTGCGCGAGTGGCAGGGCAAGCCGCTGCCGCCGATCGCCTACCCCTACCAGTACATCACCTACGCCCACGAGGGCTCGAGCGTCGTGAGCTGGGTCGAGCAGGGCAAGGCGCCGCGCGTGCAGCGCATCGGCCCCGGTACGGATACCGTCGCGCGCCGCATCGGCGACTCGATGATGTTCTCGGCGCCAGTCTTCCTCGACTTCCCGACCGCGAATGGCGGGCGCTACGAGGCCTTCGAGAACTACGACTTCTTCGTCGCGCCCGCGTCGGCGGGCCTGAAGTTCCCCTACCAGATCAGCTGGGTGCGCTACGGCGACCTCGCCGGCGGTGCGCAGAAGACCATCATGCACCTCGTGGCCTGGCGTGTGGACCGCTACTCAGACCTGCCGGCGAGCATCCGCGAGTACCTCGAGTCGGAGGCCCCCATGTGGAAGGCGCCGCCGCGGGACCTCGCGGAGATCCGTGCGCTGCAGCGCTAGCGAGCCCGCGATGGTGCCCGCCGCGCCTGACGCCGATAACATCACGGCGAGGGTCCGTAACGGGTAGACTACGCGGCCTTTGAAGACCCCCGACTCCCTGCAGCCCCTGATCGATGACGGCGTCATCGACTCCGTCCTCAAGCGGCTGAAGAGCGGCAAGGAAGCCACCGTCTTCCTGGTCCTCAGCGGTGCGACGCTGCGCTGTGCCAAGGTCTACAAGGACGCCAACCACCGCGGCTTCCATCGGCTCGCCGAGTACCAGGAAGGCCGCAGGACCCGCGGCAGCCGCGACGCCCGTGCGCTGCGTCGCAACGGTCGCCATGGGCGCGACCTGCAGGAATCGCAGTGGAAGAACGCCGAGGTCGAGGCGCTCTACCGCCTGGCCGCCGCCGGCGTCCGCGTGCCCCGGCCCTTCGGCCTGTTCGACGGCGTGCTGGTGATGGAGCTGATCGGCGACGCCGACGGTGAGCCGGCGCCGCGGCTCGGCGAGGTGGAGCTGACGCCGGAGCGTGCGCTCGAATGGCACGCGTTCATGATCCGCCAGGTCGTGCGCATGCTGTGCGCCGGGCTCATCCACGGCGACCTGTCCGAGTTCAACGTGCTCGTCGACGCCGACGGGCCGGTGATCATCGACCTGCCGCAGGCGGTGGACGCTGCCGCCAACAACAACGCGTTCCGGCTGCTGGAGCGCGACGTCAACAACCTGCGCGAGACCTTCGGTCGGGCGGCACCGGAACTGCTCGAGACCCATTACGCACACGAGATCTGGGCGTTGTTCGAAGCCGGCGAGCTCACGCCGGACAGCGGACTCACCGGCCGGTTCGTGTTCGACGAGACGGCCGCCGACGTCGACGGCGTGCTGACCCACATCGAGAACGAACGGTTCGAGGCTGAGGAGAAACAGCGCCGGATCGCAGAGGCTGCTCAGTGAACACTACGGCTACCACGGACACCGGCACCACCCGCTTCGCGGATCTCGGGCTTCACCCTTCCGTCGTGGAGGCGGTCGCGGCTATAGGCTACGAGTCCGCCTCCCCGATTCAGGCGGCGACGATCCCCCCGTTGATGGAGGGGCGCGACATCCTCGGCCAGGCGCAGACCGGCACGGGCAAGACGGCCGCGTTCGCGCTGCCCATCCTGTCGCGCATCGACCTCGAGCAGCGGGCGCCGCAGGCCATCGTCATGGTGCCGACGCGCGAGCTGGCGATCCAGGTCGCGGAGGCGTTCCAGAAGTACGCAGCACGCCTGCCAGGCTTCCACGTGCTGCCGATCTATGGCGGGCAGAGCTATACACCGCAGCTGATCGCACTGAAGCGCGGCCCGCACGTCATCGTCGGCACGCCAGGTCGCATCATCGATCACCTGGATCGCGGCACGCTGTCGCTCGGCACCATCCGTTGCGTCGTGCTGGACGAGGCGGACGAGATGCTGGCGATGGGCTTCGCCGACGCGATCGACGCGATCCTCGGCGCGATACCGGAGGAGCGCCAGGTCGCGCTGTTCTCGGCGACGCTGTCGCCCACGATCCGGCGCATCGCCAAGGCCCACCAGCGTGATCCGTTCGAGATCGCGATCCGGGGCAAGACTGCCACCGCGGCCAACATCCGGCAGTCCTACTGGCTGGTCAGCGGCATGCACAAGCTCGACGCGCTGACCCGCATCGTCGAGGTGGTCGAGTTCGACGCGATGCTCGTGTTCGTCCGCACCAAGCAGGCGACGGTCGAGCTGGCCGAGCGGCTGCAGGCGCGCGGCGTCTCCGCGGTCGCGCTGAACGGCGACGTGCCGCAGGCGATGCGCGAGCGCACCGTACAGCAGCTGAAGGCTGGCAAGATCGACATCCTCGTCGCTACGGACGTCGCCGCCCGCGGCCTCGACGTCGACCGCATCACGCACGTGGTGAACTACGACGTCCCCTACGACACCGAGTCGTACGTGCACCGCATCGGCCGCACCGGCCGCGCAGGGCGCAGCGGCGAGGCGATCCTGTTCATCGCGCCGCGGGAGCGCAACCTGCTGCGGCTGATCGAGCGCCACACCCGCCAGTCGATCGAGCCGCTGCGGCTGCCGACCGTCGAGGACGTGAACGTCCGCCGGCTGGCGAAGCTCAAGGCGCGCATCGGCGAGGCGCTCGCGGCCGGCGCGTCCGATTACTACCGTCGCGCGGTCGAGGAAGTGTCGCTCGAGACTGGCGCGGACCTGCTGGCCGTCGGCGCCGCGATCCTGTCGCTGGTCGAAGGCGGCGCCCCGGTCACGGCGCGGGGCCGCGCGGAACCGGCGGGCGAGGGCGACCACGGACACCACGGCGACCGCGGTGGCGAGCCCCGCGGCGGTGGCGATCGA
>JBIIDW010000097.1:0-7108 GCA_044238215.1 Steroidobacteraceae bacterium | reverse complement strand
CAGAGCAGCACGGACGGGCGCTTGGCGATCGCGCGCGCGATTGCGACGCGCTGCTGCTCGCCACCGGAGAGCTGCGCGGGGAAGTGGTCGAGGCGTGCCGCCAGCCCCACCAGGGCGAGCGCGTCCTCCGGGCGCATCGGTTGTGCGGCCAGCGCCGTGACGAGCTCGACGTTCTCGCGCGCCGTCAGGCTCGGCACGAGGTTGTAGAACTGGAACACGAAGCCGACGTGCTCGCGCCGGTAGCGCGTCACCGCCTCGTCCGGCGCATGGGCGAGGTCCAGCTCCCCTCCCCCTTCCCGGGCGGCGAAGCCGACCTCGCCCGCGGTCGGGCGATCGAGGCCACCGAGAATGTTCAGCAGCGTCGACTTGCCGGAACCGGAGGGCCCGAGCAGCACCAGGAGTTCACCGCGCCCGACCTCGAGGTCGACGCCGCGCAGCGCGTGCACTGCCGCCGCCCCCTCGCCGTACGTCTTGCAGAGCCCGTGGATCCTGAAGACGGACACGGGCGCGCTCCTCAGCCCAGCCAGGCCCTGGCATTGCGGAACATGCGCATCCAGCCGGAGTCGTCGCCACCGGCGTCAGCGCCATCGGGCCGCCACGACAGCTGGGCGTTGCGGAACGCGCGCTCGGGATGGGGCATGGCCAGCGTCACGCGCCCGTCGAGGTTGCAGAGCGCGGCAAGGCCGCCCGGCGAACCGTTCGGGTTCGCCGGATAGCGCTCCGCCGCCCGCCCCGCGCGCTCGGCGTAGCGCAGCGCGATCGTGCCGGAGCCCGCGCAGGCCGCCTGCTGGGCGGCGTCGCGGAATTCGGCGCGGCCCTCGCCGTGCGACACGACGATCGGCAGCAGCGACCCCGCCATGCCCGAGAGCAGTACCGAGGGCGTAGGGAGCACCTCGACCAGCGTGAGCCGGCCCTCGAACTGCTCGACCCGGTTGCGGACGAACCGCGGCCAGTGCGCCGCGCCCGGGATGATCGGCGCCAGCTGCGCCATCATCTGGCAGCCGTTGCAGACGCCGAGCGCGAACGCGTCGCCGCGCGCGAAATGCGCCTCGAACGCTGCGCGCAGCCGCGGGTTCAACAGGATGGACTTGGCCCAGCCCTCCCCCGCACCGAGCACGTCGCCGTAGGAGAAGCCCCCGCAGGCCACCAGACCGTGGAAACCGCCGAGGCTGGCGCGGCCCGCAATGAGGTCGGTCATGTGCACGTCGTGGGCCTCGAAGCCCGCGCGGTGGAACGCCGCTGCCATCTCGGACTGGCTGTTGACGCCCTGCTCGCGCAGCACCGCGATGCGCGGCCGCGCGCCGCGCGCCACGAAGGGCGCCGCCACGTCCTCGCTCGGGTCGAAGGCGAGCTCGACGCGCAGCGGCGCCGCGTCGAGCGCGGTCGCGGCCTCGAACTCCTCGCGCGCGCACTCGGGATCGTCGCGCAAGGCGCGCATCCGGAACGAGGTCTCGGACCACTCTCGCTTGAGCGCCTCCCAGGAATCCTCGAGGCGCGTGCCGCCGGCAGTCAGCAGGATGCGGTCCGACCCCGGCAGCGGCCGGCCGATCACGGAACCGCAGCGCTGCATGCCGTGCGCCTCGATCACCCCAAGCACGTGCGGGGCGTCGACCGCGCGCACCTGCAGCACCACGCCCGGCTCCTCGGCAAACAGCGCGGCGAGGCCGTCACCACCCGCGCCTGCGAGGTTGATCTCCACGCCGCAATGCCCCGCGAACGCCATCTCGAGCACCGTCACGGCAAGGCCGCCGTCGGAGCGGTCGTGATAGGCGAGCACGCAGCCCTCCGCGCGCAGCTGGGCGAGCGCGGCGGCCAGGCCCTTGAGCAGCGCCGGATCGTCGAGGTCCGGCGGCACGTCGCCGAGCGCCCCGCAGGTCTGGGCCAGCACGGAGCCGCCCAGGCGGTCCCGGCCGCGCGACAGGTCGACGAGCACCAGCACCGTGTCGCCCTGATCGGTGCGCAGCTGCGGCGTCCAGCTGCGGCGCACGTCGGCGACGGGCGCGAACGCCGAGACGATGAGCGAGACCGGAGCGACGACGGACCGCGCGACCGTCGCATCGACGCTCGTGGACCCCTGCGCTGCGGGTTCGCGCCACGCCGTGCGCATCGACAGCGAGTCCTTGCCGACGGGGATGGCGATGCCGAGCACCGGGCAGAGTTCCTCGCCCACCGCGGCGACCGCGGCGTGCAGCGCGGCGTCCTCGCCGGGCTCGCCGCAGGCCGCCATCCAGTTGGCCGACAAGCGGATGTCGCCGAGGCTGCGCACATCGGCGGCCAGGATGTTGGTGACGGCCTCGGTCACCGCGAGCCGCGCCGCGGCCGGCGAGTCGAGCAGCGCCACGGGCGTGCGCTCGCCCATCGCCATGGCCTCACCCACGTGACCGAAGTAGTCGGCCGTGGTGACGCCGCAGTCGGCCACGGGCACCTGCCAGGGACCTACCATCTGGTCGCGCGAAATCAGGCCACCGACCGTGCGGTCGCCGATGGTGACGAGGAACGTCTTGTCGGCGACGGCCGGGAATCCCAGCACGCGGCGCAGCGCCTCGCGCGGCTCGAGGCCGCCCGTCGCGAGGGCGCGGACGACCGGCTTGCGGCGCCGCACGTCACGGGTCATGCGCGGCGGCTTGCCCAGCAGCACCTCGATGGGCATGTCGACCGGCGTTTCGCCCAGCTGTGCGTCGCGGACCAGCAGCCGACCGTCGTCGGTGAGCGTGCCGATGACCGCGTAAGGGCAGCGTTCACGGGCACACAGCGCGGCGAACCCGTCGACGGCCTCGGCCCCCACCACGAGCACGTAGCGCTCCTGCGACTCGTTGCACCAGAGCTCCATCGGCGACATGCCCGGTTCGTCGTTCGGGATCGCGCGCAGGTCGATCACGGCGCCACGGTGGCTGTGCGCGACCGCCTCGGGAACGGCGTTCGAGAGGCCGCCCGCGCCGACGTCGTGGATCAGCAGGATGGGGTTGTCGTCACCGAGCGCCCAGCAGCGGTCGATGACCTCCTGCGCGCGGCGCTGCATTTCCGGGTTGCCACGCTGCACCGAGGCGAAGTCGAGGTCGGTGGAAGACGTGCCCGCACCGACCGACGAAGCGGCGCCGCCGCCGAGACCGATCAACATCGACGGACCGCCGAGCACCACGACCTTCGCCCCCGGCGGGCAGTCACGTTTCTCGACGTGGCCGCGGCGCACGTTGCCCAGCCCGCCCGCGATCATGATCGGCTTGTGGTAGCCGCGCACGCGGCCCGGCGGGTCGCCCGGCTCCTGCAGCTCCAGCGTGCGGAAATACCCGCAGATGCCGGGGCGTCCGAATTCGTTGTTGAAGGCTGCGGCGCCGATCGGCCCCTCGAGCATGATGTCGAGCGCAGAGGCGATGCGCCCCGGCTTGCCGGATTCGGCCACGCCGGGCGCGTTCTCCCAGGGTTGCGCGTAGCCCGGAATGCGCAGGTGCGAGACGGAGAAACCGACCAGCCCGGCCTTGGGCTTGCCGCCGATCCCGGTGGCGCCCTCGTCGCGAATCTCGCCGCCGGAGCCGGTCGAGGCTCCAGGGAAAGGCGAGATCGCCGTCGGGTGGTTGTGGGTCTCGACCTTCATCAGGATGTCGATCGGTTCGGCGTGCGCGCGATACACGCCGGTGGCCGGATCCGGGAACCAGCGCTGGCCCGGACCGCCCTCGATGACCGCGGCGTTGTCGCGGTAGGCGCTCAGCACGCCGGCCGGGGAGCGCGCGTGGGTGTTGCGGATCATGGCGAACAGCGACTTCGGCTGGCGCTCGCCGTCGATGATCCAGTCGGCGTTGAATATCTTGTGCCTGCAGTGCTCGGAGTTGGCCTGCGCGAACATCATCAGTTCGACGTCTGTGGGATCGCGACCCATCGCACCGAAGGCCGCCAGCAGGTAGTCGATCTCGTCGGCGGAAAGCGCGAGGCCAAGTTCGCGGTCGGCGGATTCCAGCGCGGCGCGGCCGCCCGCCAGCGGCACGCGGCGCAGCGGCCGCGCGGCATCGGCACGGAACAGCAGTTCGGCGCCCGCGCCGCCGGGCAGCACGGCCTCCGTCATGCGGTCGTGCAGCAGCGGGGCCAGGTCCGCGAGTTCGGCAGCGGAGAGCGGCGAGTCGGCTTCGATGACGAATTCGATGCCCCGCTCGATCCGTCGCACGGCGTCGAGACCACAGACACGCGCGATGTCCGTGGCCTTGCTGGACCACGGCGAGATGGTGCCCGGCCGGGGCACCACCCACAGCGAAGCCGTCGCGCGGCCACTGACGGTGCGATCGCCACCGGCCGGCTCGCGAGGCCCGTAGCACAGCAGCCGTTCGAGCCGGTCTGCCTCTTCGACCCCGAGGTCGCGTGCAAGGTCCGCGAGGTGCACCCAGCGCGCATCCAGCACGGCGATGCGGGGCACCCGGACGCGCAGGCGTTCCAGCAGCTTGGCGACGCGGAACGCTGACAGCGCGGACGAGCCGCGGAAGACCCTCACGCCGGGCCTACTTGCCGGGGCCGGAGTCGCCCGGCGCCGGCGGGTACATCGGCATCGGGAACTGGGCGACGTTGGATCCTTCGTAGGCACTGATCTTGCTCACGCCCTGCTTCCTGACCTCGTCGATGCGCAGCACGGCGTGCAGCGGCAGAAAGCTGCGCTTGACGCCGGCGAACTCCGACTTGACGCGTTCCTCGCCCGGGTCCAGCACCACGCTGGAACGTTCCCCGAAAACCAGCTCCTCGACCTCGATGAAGCCGAACAGCTCGCCGTGCGCGACCTTGCGGGCGTAGATCTCGTAGACCTTGCCCTGGTTCAGGAACAGGATCTTGAAAATGTGACTTGAGGCCATCGGGAGGGGGGAACCGGTTGCTAAGTTGCCGCGCATTATACGGTCGCCGGCCCTCCCCCCGCCCCTGCGGCAGGACGGCGGGGACCGCGCACCCGACCAGCGAGGCGACCTCGGAACATGGCCCTACGCCTGCGGATCGTCAGCGAACACCGCCGGGCACTCGGCTCCCGCAGCACGGTCATGCTGGGGGTGTCGGGCGGCAGCATCGGCCGCGCCGCGGACAACGATCTCGTGCTGCCGGATCGCTCCCTGTTCGTCTCCGGCCATCACGCACGCATCAGCTTCCGCGAGGGTCGCTACTTCCTCGAGGACACCAGCACCAACGGCACCTGGGTCAACGAGGAAGAGGAGCCACTGCAACGACGCAGGGCGGTGGAACTCAACGACGGCGACATCCTGCGTTTCGGCGATTATCACGTGCTGGTGTCGCTCGATCGCCCCGCCGAGACCGACTCCGACCGCACCGAGGCGCTGGCGGTGGAGCGCGCGCTGCTGCTGAACGAGGACGTGGCCCTGCCGGCCGTCGGCACGCTGGCTGCCGCAGCGGGGCTGGGGCTTCCGCCCCGGTTCGCACCGCAGTCCATGCAGCCGCTGCTGGACGACGCGGTCGGCGCAAGCGGCGGTTTCAGGATCGGCAATGCCTTCGGCCAGGCCGTGGCGGTGCCGTTCCTCGCCGCGCCGGCAGCCCGGTCGGCGGAACCCCCGATCCACGCGGAGGAATCCGACTCCGAAGCCGTCGCCGCCCGTCGCCTCGACCGCCTGCAGCGTGCGATCGAACGCGAGGAGATGCCGCTCGAGGACACACCCTGCCGCCCGGGACTCGAAGCCCTCGCCCGCGGCGCGGGCATCGACCCGGTCCGGATGCGCGGATCGGCCGCGGCGGCCACCCTGCAGCTCGCGGGGCGCCTGCTGCGCGAGACGCTGGTGGGCCTGAAGGACCTCGACCTGAGACGGGCCGACGCCCGCCGTCGCGCGGGCCTCTCCGACCGGCCCGGAGCGACCGATTCGGTCACGCCGAGCCTGGGCTGGACCACGGAGGAACTCCTCGGCCGTCTGCTGTTTGCCGGTGAGGGGCGCCGCCCCGAGCCTGGGCAATGGCTGCGTCAGCAGTTCGAGTCGCTGCGCCGCCACGACGAGGCGCTGGACGCGGCCGGGCGGGCAGCCTTCCTGCAGGTCGTGCAACAGCTCGAGCCGCGCGAGCTCGAGGAGCGGTTCCTGAACGAGACCGGACAACGCGGTCGCCCCGCGTCGGGCTCGCCGAGCTGGGAGTTGTATCGCGAGTTCTACCGCAGCCTGCTGGACGGCAAGGCGGCCGGCGCCCTGCCCCACGCGTACCTGGAGGCGCACGCCCAGGCGTATTCCGAGTCCGTGGGACGGCGCGCCGCGGGCGAGTAGCCCGGATTGCCGCTCGTCTGCCGCGGGGCTTCACGGTCCGGCCGTGCGGCTCGCGGACCCCGCGGCAGGAGAGCTTGGCGGAGAGGGTGGGATTCGAACCCACGTGCCGGGATTAACCGACCATCCGATTTCGAGTCGGCGCCGTTATGACCGCTTCGGTACCTCTCCGCAGCCGGTTATTCTAGCGGATCATGGCACTTTGCGTAACAGGCGCCCGGGTCCGTCTCGTGGCGATCGCGCTGGGCACGCTGGCCGCCGTCGCCATCACGGGCTGCAGCAGCCGGGAACCGCCCCTGCTCGAGCAGATCCAGAAACGCGGCGAACTCCGCGTGGCCACGCTGAACGCACCGACGAGCTATTACCTCGGCACACACGGGCCGGAGGGACTCGAGTACGCGCTTGCCTCCCGCTTCGCCGCGGGTCTGGGTGTTCGGCTGCGTCTCGTCACGGCAGCCGACCGCGAGGGCCTGCGGGCTGCGCTGGCGGACGGCCGGGCGGACCTCGCCGCTGCGCAGCTCACCTTCCACCGGCGCTGGGAACGCGTCGGCAGTCCGGCCGCGCCCTATGCCGAGATCCGGATGCTGTGGGCGTACCGGCGTGGCCAGCCTCGCCCGGTGAAGCCTGCCGACCTGCCGGGGCGTCGCATCGCGGTACAGGAGGGCTCGGCCACGTCGGACTACCTCGACGCCCATCCGCAACTCGACGGCGTCGCCCTGGACTGGCAGGTGATCCCGCGCCGGGAAGGCCAGGATGGCCTAGAGGCCGTGCGTACCGGGCGCGCGGACGTCACCCTGGTCGACGCCAACGAGTACGCCTTTGCGCGGCCCATGCACCCGGAATCGGCCGTCGCGTTCACCGCGGGCCCGGCGCGGCCGGTGCAGTGG
>JBIIDW010000096.1:0-7111 GCA_044238215.1 Steroidobacteraceae bacterium | reverse complement strand
GGATCGCCCATCATGACGCCGGCGAACTTCGCCCCGTCCGGCGGGTTCAGCCGCCCCGACAGGGGCTCGCCGAGCCCGCGCGCCGACGGCAGCGTGTGTGCGGGCAGGCTGTAGCTGCGGCCCGTCGAGTCGATGAAGACCGCGGGCTGCAGCGACATGCCCCGCACCGCGTGCTGGAAGGCGTCACCGGCCTTGTACTGCAGCGACCGCGGATCGATCTCGTGGCCCTTCGCGGCGCGCACCCAGCCGCCCGTGGACAGCACCACGGTGACCGGCTCGCTGGCGATCAGCGCGGTCTCGTCGATGGCCTGCGCCGTCTCGCGCTCGATGATGCGGGAGCGGCGCGCGTCGCCGTACTTCTCGGCGTCGGCGCGGATCTCGTCCGCCACCAGCCCGCGCAGCCGCGCCGGGCTGCCGAGCAGCGCCTCGATTCCGGCCTTCTCCTCGGCGAGCGCCTTCTGCTCGTCGCGGATCTTCATTTCCTCGAGCCTCGCCAGGTGGCGCAGCTTGGTCTCGAGGATCGCCTCGGCCTGCTCCTCGCTGAGCGAGAAGCGCTTCATCAGCACCGGGCCGGGCTCATCCTCGCGGCGGATGATGCGGATGACCTCGTCGAGGTTCAGGTAGGCGACCAGCAGGCCGTCGAGGATGTGCAGCCGGCGGGTGACCTTGTCGAGCCGCCACTGCAGCCGGCGCGTGACGGTGCCGATGCGGAACTCGATCCACTGCAGCAGCAGGTCGCGCAGGCCCATCACGCGCGGGCGGCCGTCCAGGCCGATCACGTTGAGGTTGACGCGATAGTTGCGCTCGAGGTCGGTCGTCGCGAACAGGTGCGCCATCAGCTGCTCGACGTCGACCTTGCGCCCCTTGGGCACGATCACGAGGCGCGTCGGGTTCTCGTGGTCCGACTCGTCGCGCAGGTCTTCGACCAGGGGCAGCTTCTTGCTGCGCATCTGCTCGGCGATCTGCTCCAGCACCTTGCTGCCCGACGCCTGCCAGGGCAGCGCCGTCACGACGATACAGTCCTCCTCGAGCTTGTAGGTCGCGCGGGCCTTGAAGCTGCCGCTGCCCTTCTCGTAGAACTCGAGCAGGTCGCTGCGCGGCGAGACGATCTCGGCGCCGGTCGGCAGGTCCGGCCCCCGCACGTGCTTCATCAGCGCGCGGGTGGTGGTCTCCGGGTCGTCGAGCAGCTGGATGCAGGCCGCAGCCACCTCCCGCAGGTTGTGCGGCGGGATGTCGGTGGCCATGCCCACGGCAATGCCGGTGGTGCCGTTCAGCAGCACATTGGGCAGGCGCGCCGGCAGCACCGACGGTTCCTCGAGCGTGCCGTCGAAGTTCGGCACCCAGTCGACCGTGCCCTCGCCGAGCTCGCGCAGCAGCACCTCGGCGTAGCGCGTGAGCTTGGCCTCGGTATAGCGCATCGCCGCAAAGGACTTCGGGTCGTCCTGGGAACCCCAGTTGCCCTGCCCGTCGATCACCGGGTAACGGTACGAGAACGGCTGCGCCATCAGCACCATGGCCTCGTAGCAGGCCGAGTCGCCGTGCGGATGGAACTTGCCGATCACGTCGCCGACCGTGCGCGCCGACTTCTTGTGCTTCGAGACCGCCGACAGGCCGAGTTCGCTCATCGCGTAGGTGATGCGGCGCTGCACCGGCTTGAGTCCGTCGCCGAGCGCGGGCAGCGCGCGGTCGAGGATCACGTACATCGAGTAGTCGAGGTACGCCTTCTCGGTGAACTCGCGCAGGGGCTGCCGCTCGACGCCCTCGAAGTTGAGCTCCTGGTCCTGCATCAGGCGACCACCGCAGCGAGGTTGCCCTTGCGCTCGAGCCACTCGCGCCGGTCGGCGGCGCGCTTCTTGGCCAGCAGCATGTCCATCAGCCGGTCCGTCTCGTCCTGTGCGCCCAGGGTCATCTGCACGAGGCGGCGCGTGCGCGGATCCATGGTGGTCTCACGCAGCTGCGAGGGATTCATCTCGCCGAGCCCCTTGAACCGCGTCACCACGGGCTTCGCCTTGACCTTCTCCGCCTGCAGCCGGTGCAGGATCGCGTCGCGCTCCGCGTCGTCGAGGGCATAGGACACCTGCTTGCCGGCGTCGATCCGGTACAGCGGGGGCATGGCGACGTAGACGTGGCCGGCGGCGACCAGCGGCCGGAAGTGCCGCAGGAACAGCGCGCAAAGCAGCGTGGCGATGTGCTGGCCGTCCGAGTCCGCGTCGGCCAGGATGCAGATCTTGTGGTAGCGCAGCCGCGAGACGTCCGCCTCGCCGGGGTCCACGCCGAGCGCCACGCTGATGTTGTGGACTTCCTCGGAGTTGGCGATCTGGCCGGGCTCCAGCTCCCAGGTGTTCAGGATCTTGCCGCGCAGCGGCATGATGGCCTGGAAATCCTTGTCGCGCGCCTGCTTTGCGGAGCCGCCCGCCGAGTCGCCCTCGACCAGGAACAGCTCGGAGCGACGCGGGTCGTCGGCTGCGCAGTCGGCGAGCTTGCCGGGGAGCGCCGGGCCGCTGGCGATGCGCTTGCGCTGCACCTTCTGCGCGGCGCGGATCCGCTCCTGGGCGTTCGAGATGGCCAGCTGCGCGATGCGCTCGCCGGCGTCCGGGTGCTGGGCGAGCCACAGGCCCAGCGCGTCCTTGACGTAGCCTTCCACCAGCTGGGCCGCGTCGCGCGAAGCCAGCCGCTCCTTGGTCTGCCCCGCGAACTGCGGCTCCCGGATCTTGATCGACAGCACGTAGCTCGCGCCGTCCCAGACGTCCTCCGGCGCCAGCCTGACGCCTCGCGGCAGCAGGTTGCGGAACTCGCAGAACTCGCGGACCGCCGCCGCCACGCCGGCACGCAGCCCGTTGACGTGGGTACCGCCCTCGACGGTGGGGATGAGGTTGACGTAGCTCTCGGCGAGCCGCGGTTCCGCCGCCGGCGCCCAGCACAGGGCGAAGTCGACGGAGTCCTGGTCCTGCTCGCGCTTGCCCGCGATCGGCTCGGCCGGGATCCGCTCGGCCTTGCCGAGTTCCTCGGCGAGGTAGGCACCGAGGTCGCCGGCGAAGAACCACTCGTCCTTCTCACCCGTCGCCTCGTTGGCGAAGGAGATGCGCAGCCCGGGGCAAAGCACGGCCTTTGCCTTGAGGGCGTGCCGCAGCTGGGGCACCGAGAAGCGGTCGGAGTCGAAGAACTTCGGATCCGGCCAGAACCGCACGGTGGTACCCGTGGTGCGCGCGGGGACCGTGCCGACGACCTCCAGCTTCGAGGCGAGCCGGCCGTCGCGGAAGCCGATGCTGTACTCCTTGCCGCCGCGGCGCACCCAGCACTCGAGCTGCCGGGACAACCCGTTGACCACCGACACGCCGACCCCGTGCAGGCCACCGGAGTACTTGTAGCTGTCGCCGTCGAACTTGCCGCCCGCGTGCAGGCGCGTGAGGATCAGTTCGACCCCGCTGACCTTCTCCTTCGGGTGGATGTCCACCGGCATGCCGCGGCCGTCGTCGGCCACCTGCAGCGAGCCGTCCTTGAAGAGCGTCACGTCGATGTGCCGCGCGTGGCCGGCCAGCGCCTCGTCGACGCTGTTGTCGATGACCTCGTGCGCGAGGTGATTGGGGCGCGAGGTGTCGGTGTACATGCCGGGCCGGCGCCGCACCGGTTCCAGCCCCGACAGCACCTCGATAGCCGAGGCGTCGTAGTCTTTCGCCATCCTTGATACGGTTCCGCGAGGGAGGGGGACCCCCGGAGGCGGCGGATATTAGCAAACGGCGCGCCGCTTAAGTCGCGCATGGGCGAGGTGTTTGCCGGCAAATGCCGGCTACATTAATGTTGGGCACCCTGGCTCAGGAAAGGCCCCCTTGACCCGCAGCAAGCGCAGCCCAGACTTCGAGAAATCCCTGGCCGAGCTCGAGAAACTCGTCGAGCAGCTCGAGGGCGGGCAACTGCCGCTCGAGGACGCGTTGCGCAGCTTCGAGCGCGGGGTGTCTCTCTCCCGCGAGTGCCAGGCCGCGCTGCAGGCGGCCCAGGCCCGGGTCGAGATCCTCGTTCGCGAGGGCGCGGGCCACGCCGTCGAGCCCTTCGGGGCGGACGAGGACGGTCTTCCGGACGATGCGCCCGCCGGGGGCGGCGCCCGCGGCAGCGCCTGAACCGACCATGGAGCATCACGCACCCTCGCCGCCCCAGGCGGACAGCGACCTCGGCCAGCAGGTCGCCGGATTCCGCGACCGCATCGAAGCCGTCCTCGATCGCGCCCTCGAACTGCCCGACCCGGGCTCGCGGCGCCTGCGCGAGGCCATGCGCTACAGCGTCCTCGGCGGAGGCAAGCGGCTGCGCCCCGTGCTCGTCTACACCACGGGCATGTCGCTCGGAGCGACGCTCGCCGACCTCGACGCTCCAGCCGCCGCGGTCGAACTGATCCACGTCTACAGCCTGGTGCACGACGACCTCCCGGCCATGGACGACGACGACCTGCGCCGCGGTCGCCCCACCTGCCACAAGGCCTTCGACGAGGCGACCGCCATTCTCGTCGGCGACGCACTCCAGGCGCTCGCCTTCGAGGTGCTGGCGGGTGCGCCCGGCGCCGCCCCGGCCGAAGCCGCTTCGCGGCTGGCGATGATCCGCCTGCTCGCCCGCGGCATCGGCACGCTGGGCATGGCGGGCGGCCAGGCGATCGACCTCGAGTCCGTCGGCCGGCAGCTCGACCTCGCCACGCTGGACGACATGCATCGGCGCAAGACCGGTGCGCTGATCGAGACCAGCGTGCTGCTCGGCGCCGCCGCCGCCGGGATCCACACCGGCCCGGAGCACGACGCACTGCGCGAATTCGGTGCCTGCACGGGTCTTGCGTTCCAGATCCAGGACGACATCCTCGACGTCGCCGGCACCACCGAGGAACTGGGCAAGGCCGCGGGCGCCGACGCGGCGCGCCACAAGCCCACCTATCCCAGCATCGTCGGCCTCGACGCCGCGAAGCGGCAGGCCGCTGCACTGCGCGATCGCGCGCTGGCGTCGATCGCCCCGCTCGGCGCGCGCGGCGCCGTGCTGGCCTCGCTCGCCAACTACATCGTCGGCAGGGCGAGCTGACGCAGCCTGGCCCGCTGGGGCGACCCGCGGCGGATGTGTAAGATGGCGGCGCAATGAACGGCGCAGACTCCAGCTTCCCCCTGCTCTCGAAGATCCAGAGTCCCGCCGACCTGCGGGAGCTGCCGGCCGCCGAACTGCCCGGCGTCTGCCGCGAGCTGCGCGAGTACCTGATCCGCAGCGTGGCGACCCGGGGCGGCCATTTCGCTGCCGGGCTCGGCACCGTGGAGCTGACCGTCGCGCTGCATTATGTCTTCGATACCCCGGTCGACCGGCTGGTGTGGGACGTCGGGCACCAGGCCTACCCGCACAAGGTGCTGACGGGGCGGCGCGACCGGCTGCACACCATCAAACAGCGCGACGGGCTCGCCCCGTTCCCGACGCGCTCCGAGAGCGCCTACGACACCTTCGGCGTCGGCCACTCGAGCACGTCGATCAGCGCCGCGCTGGGCATGGCCGTTGCGGCGCAGCGGCGCGGCGAGACCCGGCGCGTGGTCGCCGTCATCGGCGACGGCGCGATCACCGCAGGAATGGCCTTCGAGGCTCTGAACAACGCCGGTTCACTGAAGTCGGACCTGCTGGTTGTCCTCAACGACAACGACATGTCGATCTCCGAGAACGTCGGGGCGATGTCGAACTACTTCGCCCGGATCCTGTCCGGGCGCACCTACGCGACGCTGCGCGAGGGCAGCAAGAAGGTGCTGCGGCAGATGCCGACCGTGTGGGAACTGGCGCGCCGCTCCGAGGAGCACGTCAAGGGCATGGTGCTGCCCGGCACGCTGTTCGAGGAACTGGGCTTCAACTACATCGGCCCGATCGACGGGCACGACGTGGAAACGCTGGTCCGCACGCTGCGCAACCAGCGCCAGCTCAAGGGTCCGCAGTTCCTGCACGTCGTCACCCGCAAGGGCAAGGGTTACGCGCCGGCGGAGGCCGACCCGATCAAGTGGCACGGGCCCGGTCCCTTCGACCCCGTCAGCGGCACGATTTACAAGGAAAAGAGCACAGGCCCGTCCTTTTCGCAGGTCTTCGGCCAGTGGCTCTGCGACATGGCCGAGCGTGACCCGGACATCGTCGGCATCACCCCGGCGATGCGCGAGGGCTCGGGCCTGGTCGAGTTCTCGAAGCGTTTCCCGGAGCGTTACTTCGACGTCGCGATCGCCGAGCAGCACGCGGTGACGTTCGCAGCGGGCCTGGCCTGCGAGGGCCTGAAGCCCGTCGTGGCCATCTACTCGACGTTCCTGCAGCGCGCCTACGACCAGCTCGTCCACGACGTCGCCCTGCAGGACCTGCCGGTGATCTTCGCGCTCGACCGCGGCGGGCTCGTCGGCAGCGACGGCGCCACCCACCAGGGTGCCTATGACGTTTCGTTCCTGCGCTGCATCCCGAACATGGTCCTGATGACTCCGGCCGACGAGAACGAATGCCGGCAGATGCTCTTCACGGCCACGACGCTGCGGCACCCGTCGGCGGTGCGCTATCCGCGCGGCCAGGGTTCAGGCGTGGCCGTGCAGGCGGAAATGACCGCGCTGCCCGTCGGCCGCGGCGAACTGCGCCGCGAGGGCCGCAGCGGGCTGGCCATCCTCTGCTTCGGCACCCTGCTTCCCTCGGCACTCGAGCTTGCCGAGCGCCTCGACGCCACGGTCGCGAACATGCGCTTCGTCAAGCCGCTCGACGACGCGCTGGTCCTGTCGCTGGCCACGCGCCACCGCGCATTCGTGACGCTCGAGGAGAATGCGGTGGCAGGCGGCGCCGGATCGGCGGTCGCGGAGTCGCTGGCGGCCGCCGGCATCGCCCTGCCGCAGCTGATGCTGGGCATACCCGACCGCTTCATCGAGCACGGCACGCGCGAGGACTGCCTGGAGGCCGCCGGCCTCGACCTCGCAGGCATCGCCCGCGCCATCGAACCCTGGTGGGGCGCCCTGGCCTCCCGACACGCCCGCGCGGGATGACCGCGGACCCCGCGCCGCCTCATCAAGGAAGACCGACATGTCAGCAGTCCACGAGCCGCAGCCGGCCAGCCCATCCGTCGAAGACGTACAGGGCCGTGCCGACCACCGGC
>JBIIDW010000095.1:0-7114 GCA_044238215.1 Steroidobacteraceae bacterium | reverse complement strand
CACCGCCGAGTCTGCGCGAAACGGCCAGTCGCGCAGGCCTTCGAGGGCGCCGGCGGCGCCCTGCCATTCGCGCGGCGGATCGACCAGCAGCAGCGCCTGCCGCTCGCGGCAGAAGCGCGCCGCGACCAGCAGCGTGCTGGCGCCCACGTCGCGTTCCCGATCCAGCGGCGGTATGCAGAGGAAATTGAACGGCGTCGTGGCCAGCGCAAACAGGCCGCGACCCGCCGCCGCCGAGCCGATGATGTCGTAGTCGGTCAGCGGCGAGCCGTCGTCGCCATCGTTGGCGGCGCCGACATAGCCCACGGCGAGCCCCGGCGCCGACGGCGGCGGCAGCGCAGGCCGCAGCGCGGGCGGGTCGCCGACGAGACGCACCAGCCGCGACTCGAGCAGCGCGTCGCCGACGAACCGCGCGTCGTCGCGCCGCACCGACACGCGCCGGAAGATCTCCTGCTGCTCGATCAGGCCCGACGACGGCAGGCCGGTGCCGGAGCCGCCGATGCGCTGCAGCACGAGGTTGAAGCGCTCGAGGTCGCCGCGCTCGATGCCGTCGTAGTCGACGGAGGCGCGCAGCTGCTCGCGCGAACCCGGCGCGAGGCCGCGCAGCACCAGCGCGCCGCCATCGCCGCGCAGCGTGATCGTGGGCGCGAGGCCCCCGTTGCAGACGCGCACGACGAGCGCGGCGCGGCCGCCGTTGTCGAAGAACTGCTCGACGGCATAGGAAAGCGTGGAGGGCTGCCAGAGCCCGCCGAAGTGCTTCTGGTACTCGGCGAAGCTGGAGATCGCCACCGGCACGCCGACCGGGCCCCGCAGGCAGCGCCCGACGAAGGCCGTGACGGCCGCGGCCGCACGCGGGATGACCGCGTCCGGACCGGCCTGCTCGGCCAAGGGCAATCCTGCGAGGGCGGGCGTAGCCATGGCAAGCCGGCGGACGGCCCCGGCTCAGTTGCGCGGCGCGGCGCCGCGCGCGGGCGCGGCAGGCGGCGTGTCGGGCCCGGTGTCGGACATCAGCCGGCGGAAGCTCTCGTCGTCCATCGGCGCGTCCGTCTTGCCGTCCCAGGTGGCGCCCACGGGCAGCGCGTTACGCACGCGGGGCGCGGCGGCCAGCACGCCTTCGATGGACGCGCCCTGGCGGGAAATGGACACGGGGACGCCGCGCGGATCGTGCGCCAGCTGCGAGACCGCGTTCCAGTCGACCTGTTCACCGCGGGCTTTCAGCTCGGCCTGGATGCGCCGCGCCAGCGCGCGCGACAACAGCTTCTGCTGGGCCTTCTTCCAGTCGCGAGGGTCGTCCTCGAGCACGTCGAAGGCCTGCAGGTAGAGCTGCCCCTCGTGCCAGCCGAAGACGAAGGGCTGGTTCACCACCGTGACCTTCTCACCCGGCTGGACCATCTCGAAGATCGACTCGACGTCCTCGGGATAGAGGCGGATGCAGCCGTGGCTGGAACGCAGGCCGACGCCCGCGGGCTTGTTGGTGCCATGGATGAGGTAAGTGGGCCAGCCGAGGTACATCGCGCGCGTGCCGAGCGGGTTGTCCGGCCCCGGCGGCACGACGGCCGGCAGGATCTCACCGTTCTTCCTGTGCTCGGCGCGGACGCCGGCGCCCGGGCGCCAGGCCGGGTTCTTCGCCTTGCGCACCACCGTCGTCGTGCCCTCCGGCGTCGCCCAGCCGACCTTGCCGATGCCGATCGGGTGGGTGTAGACGACCTGCGGGGCGCCCTTCAGGCGCTTCGGGAAGTAATACAGGCGCATCGCAGCCACGTTGATGACGAGGCCCTCGCGCGGCGCGTTTGGCAGGATGTGCTGCGACGGGATCACGATCTCGCGACCCGCGCCCGGCAGCCACGGATCAACCTTCGGGTTCGCCCTGACGAGTTCCTCGTAGCCCACGTTGAACCGGCGCGCGATGTCGGAGAGCGTGTCCTCCTCGCGCGCGCGGGTGACCTGCACGACACCGATGACGTCGTCGGCCTGCGGGTCGATCTCGAAGCGATGGGTCGCGGCCGCGACCGGATCGGGCGGCGGCGGCGGCGGCGGGACGGCCACGGCCGGGGCGCGCCGCTCGGGCGCGTCCATCAGGGAGCAGGCGCCGAGCATGACGGCAGCGATCGCCACGGCGGCAGTACGGAGGCAACGGCGGTGCATCATGGCCGGATTATGGCATCCCGGACGTGCCACGACCTACAGCAGCACCGCCTGGTCGGGCTGTTCGTTGCGGTCGCCGCCCTCCGCGGGGAAGTGCCGGCCCAGCAGCCGCGCCACCCCGCGGACGCTGGCCTCGGCGCCCTCGCGATAGCGACCCGCGGCGAAGCTGTCCTCGGCTTCTCGGCACACCGCCGCCCACTCCGCCTCGGAGACCCGCCCGGCGATGCCGCGATCGGCGACGATCTCGATGTCGCGATCGGCCAACAGCACATAGACCAGCACGCCGTTGTTGGCCTGCGTGTCCCAGACGCCGAGCCTAGCGAACACCTCGATCGCGCGCTGGCGGGCCGAGATGCCCGACCACAGGGCCGGCAGGTCCAGCGCCGTCTCGACGGCGAAGCGGATTTCACCCGCGTGCCGCCCCTCGGTCTCCGTGATGACGGTCTCGATGGCCTGCAGCACCTCGGGCGTGAACCGGCGCCGCGTCGCCCAACGGGTCGCGACCAGGTGCCGCAACAGGCGTCGCAGCTGCACCGCTCACCACCTCCCGGAGGCGCCACCGCCCCCGAAACTGCCGCCGCCGCCACCGAAGCCGCCGCCGCCGAAGCCCCCACCGCCGAAACCGCCGCTGCCCCAGCCACCCCGATGCGGGCGGCTGGACCAGCGCCCGCCGCCGAGGCCGAGGACCGCGGCAAGCAGCGCTGCGAGCACGCCGACCCCCAGGGCGATCGGCAGCGCCTGGGTAACGCTCCAGGCGACGAGCCCGGCGACGCCGCCGGTGACCGCGGCGCCGAGCACGCGCCCCAGGATCGCGCGCAGCACGGCGGAGCCGACCAGCACCAGCATGAACAGGAACGGCAGCGCCTCGCCGAGCGAGCTGCCGCCCTTCCAGCCGGGATCGGGTTCGGGCAGCGGCTCGCCGTCGATCACGCCGATCATCCGGTCGAGACCGGCATCGAGGCCGCCGGCGAAGTCGCCCTGACGGAACAGCGGCACGATGGCCTCGTCGATGATGCGGCGGCTGACGAGATCGGTGAGCGCGCCCTCGAGGCCGCGCCCGACCTCGATGCGCACGGTGCGGTCGTCCTTGGCCACCAGCAGCAGCACGCCGTCGTCCGGCTTCTCACGGCCGAGCTTCCACTGGTCGACGACCCGGATCGAGTACTGCTCGATCGCCTCGGGCTGGGTGCTGGCGACGACCAGCACCGCAACCTGCGCGCCCTTGCGGGCCTCGAACGCGCGCAGCTTTTCCTCGAGCTGAGCCTGCTGCGCGGCGGTGAGCGTGCCGGTGAGGTCGGTGATCCGTTCCTTCAGCGGCGGCACCGGCTGGAGGCCCTGGGCCTGCGCCGGCACGACCCCGGGCGCAAGCGCGAGGCTCAGCGCGAGCAGCGTGGCGGCAGCGAGCGCCCTCACCAGCGCGGCCGGACCCGGTTCAGCCGCCGGACGCCGGCGCCGCAGGCGCGGCGGGAGCCGGCGCGGGCGCGGGTGCTGTCCCGAAATCCACCACCGGCGGACGCGCGATCGCCGCCTCGTTCTCGACGGTGAAGTTCGGCTTGACGGCGAACTTGAACATCATCGCCGTGAGGTTCGTCGGGAACTGCCGCACCGTGCCGTTGTAGGCCTGCACCGACTCGATGTAGCGGTTGCGCGCCACGGCGATGCGGTTCTCGGTGCCCTCGAGCTGCGCCTGCAGGTCGCGGAAGTTCTGGTCGGACTTCAGCTGGGGATAGTTCTCGCTGACCGCAATCAGGCTCTTCAGCGCCGCCGTCAGCTCGCCCTGCGCGGCCTGAAACTTCTTCAGCGCCTCGGGATCGTTGAGCAGTTCGGGGGTGAGCTGGATCGACGTGGCGCGCGAACGCGCCTCGGTGACGCCGACCAGCACGCGCTCCTCCTGGGCCGCGTAACCCTTGACGGTGTTGACCAGCGACGGGATCAGGTCGGCCCGGCGCTGGTACTGGTTGACGACCTCGGACCACGACGCCTTGACGGACTCGTCCTGGGTCTGGAGCGTGTTGTAGCCGCAGCCGCCGAGCGCGAGGCTCGCGATCGCCAGCAGGATGACGCGGATCGAACGCATGGTGTCCTCCGATGGGCCGCCGACCCCTGCGGCGGCAATCACCAGATTTTCACACGATCCTCGGCCTTCCGGTACAGGCGGTCGCCCGGCGCGACGCCGAAGGCCGCGTGGAACTCCGGCATGTTGGCCACCACCACGTTGCAGCGGTACTCGCTGGGGCTGTGCGGGTCGGTCCCGAGGCGCACCCGCAGCTCGTCGTCCCGATACTTGCGCCGCCAGATCTGCGCCCAGCCCAGGAAGAAGCGCTGCGCGCCGGTGAAGCCGTCGATGACCGCGGGCTCGCGTCCACCCAGCGACAACCGCCACGCCCTGTAGGCCACCGCGAGTCCGGACAGGTCGCCGATGTTCTCGCCGAGCGTGAACTGGCCGTCGATGCGCCGGTCGTCGATCACCGTGAACGCCTCGTACTGCGCCACCAGCCGCGCCGCCCGCTGGCGGAAGCGGGCGCTGTCGGCGAAGGTCCACCAGTCGCGCAGGTTGCCGTCGCCGTCGTACTGCCGACCCTGGTCGTCGAAGCCGTGGCTGATCTCGTGGCCGATCACGCCGCCGATCGCGCCGTAGTTGACCGCCGGGTCGGCGCCCGGGTCGAAGAACGGCGGCTGCAGGATCGCTGCCGGGAACACGATCTCGTTCATCGGCGGGTTGTAGTAGGCGTTCACGGTCTGCGGGGTCATCAGCCACTCCGCCCGGTCGAGCGGGCGGCCGAGCTTGCCGAGCGAGCGGGCGTGATCGAACTGGCGCGCCCGCATGACGTTGCCCACGAGGTCGCCGGCGCGGATCTCCAGCGCCGAGTAGTCGCGCCAGCGATCCGGATGGCCGATCTTCACGGCGAAGCGCGCCAGCTTGCGCCGGGCCTCCGCCTTGGTCGCCGGGCTCATCCAGTCGAGCTCGTCGATCGACGCCTCGAACGCGCGCGTCAGGTTGCCGACCAGTGCCATCACCTGCGCGCGGGCCTCCGGCTGGAAGTGCCGCTCGACGTACAGCCGCCCCACGATCTCGCCCGCGGCCGCGTCGAGCGCCTGCAGCGCTCGACGCCAGCGCGGCGGCGGCTGCTCGACGCCGCGAAGCGCCCGCTCCCGGAAATCGAATCGCGCCTGCTCGAAGGCGGGAGCAAGGAACGGCGCATACGCATCGAGCAGCCTGAACCGGAAGTACAGGCGCCAGTCGTCCACCGGCGTCGCCTGCACCAGCCTCGCGAGTTCGGCCGCGTAGCGGGGCTGGTTGACGTCGAGCACCGTCACCGCCGCCGCCGCGGGACCCGCACCCTCCAGGAATGCAGCCCAGTCGAAACCCGGCGCCAGCCGGGCCGCCTCGGCGAGCGTGACCCGGTTGTAGGTCCTGACCGGATCGCGGTTCTGCACCTTGGTCCAGTGGTGGTTGGCCATCCGGCCCTCGAGCGCCACGATCCGCCGCGCGGCCCCATCCGGATCACGCTCGCCCGCAAGCGCGAGCAGCTGCGCCACGTAGCCCTGCAGGCCCGCGCGCAGCTTCGCGCTGCGTTCGTCGGTGGCGAGGTAGTAGTCGCGGTCGGGCATGGTCAGGCCGCTCTGGTACAGCGCCGCGATGTAGGTCGTCGAATCGCGCGCGTCCTGGCCGACGTAGAGCATCAGCGGATGCGGGACCCCGATGCGCTGCCCGTGGCCCATGTAGGCGTAGACATCCCGCGCGCTGCGCAGCATCAGGATGCGGGTGAACTCGGCCTGCAGGGGGCCGAGCCCGAGGGTCGCCACGCGATCCACGTCCATGAACGAGGCGTAGAAGTCCCCGACCTTCTGCGCATCCGAACCGAAGGGCTTCGCCGGATCGGCCGCAGCGGCTTCCACCAGCTCGCGGACCGACTGCTGCGAGCGCTCCTCGAGCGCCGTGAACGTCCCGTAGTTCGATCGATCGGCGGGAATGGCGGTGGCGGCGAGCCAGCCGCCGCTGGCGAAGCGGAACAGGTCATCCTGCGGCCGGACCGAGCGGTCGAAACCGGCGAGGTCGAGGCCGGAGCGCGGCGCGGCGACGGAGACCGCCGCGGAAGCCAGCATCGTGGCCAGCATCAGGACCGCGCGCGACGCGGCGGGGCGGCAGGCGGGCGGGCTCATGCGGCAGGTCCCCGACGGGCCTTCAGGAGGGGCCGCAGAGCATACACGAGCGAAAAAAAACCCCGGATCGTTCGGATCCGGGGTCGAAAATGCGGACTTTCGAGTAAGGGAAGAAGTCCGCTAGGGGATTCGCCGGGCCAACCTGCTACTGCAGGCGCGCCCACTGGAGGATCCGCACTTCCTCGACGTCGAGTTCGAAGCTCTCGGCCAGCAGCCTGCGCAGGTCCCGTTGCGCGCTGCGCCGCCCCTCGAGGGGCTCGGCCAGCTCGATGACGCCGCTCCACTCGTTGGCCTGCCGGGCCACGTCGGCCCCGGTCACGAAGTGGGCGAAGTACTTCATCGCCATGGGATGCAGGTTAGGCGCTATGCTCGTGCCGGACTGTGCGGCCGCCCACACTTTCCGGCGCGCGGCGCGCGTTATGTGCAAGCCATGAGCCGTTACCGTCCACCCGCCACGCCGGGCTCGAAGTTCATTACCCCCGAGGGCATCGCGCGGCTGCGCGCCGAGCTCGACCGGTTGTGGCGCGTCGAGCGCCCCGAGGTCACGCGCGCCGTATCCGAGGCCGCGGCGCAGGGCGATCGCTCCGAGAACGCCGAATACACCTACGGCAAGCGGCGCCTGCGCGAGATCGACCGGCGGGTCCGCTTCCTGCGCAAGCGTCTCGAGGGGATGGTCGTGGTGGACCAGCCGCCCTCGGACCCGCGGCGGGTGTTCTTCGGCGCCTGGGTCACGCTGGAAGATGCGTCGGGCGCCGAGTCGACCTTCCGCGTGGTCGGGCCCGACGAGTTCGACACCGCGCCCGGCTAC
>JBIIDW010000093.1:0-7149 GCA_044238215.1 Steroidobacteraceae bacterium | reverse complement strand
AAGAAATACCGTCCGCCCTCGCGCCGCGGCACGCCGACGCGCTCGTAGTTCCACAGCCGTGCGAGCCGGTCGCGGATCCAGGCGCGCTGCGGCAGGGCCTCGAGCCAGGGCTGCGCGAGCGCGTTCTGCTCCGCCACGAAGCGGCGCGTGGCGGCTGAGCCGGCATCCTCCAGCCATCGATAGGGATCGGCGACACGGGTGCCGTGGTAGTCGTCCACGACGTCGCCGCGGGGCGCGGCAGGATAGACCGGCATGGGGGACTCCACGGGCGGGACCGGTGCAACCGGGGGTGAATGGCAGGCGGCGAGCAGGCCCAGCAGCGCGAACGCGGCGGGCACGATGTGGCGACGACCCATGTTCCTCCCTAAACTCGGTCAGCCGATCCCGGCTCGCATGTTATCGGACCGCCCCTCGTGTTGCGAAATACCGCTGCCCGGCTCCCTGCCCCGATCCCGCGCGCCCCGCGCCGCGCTTCCCTGCTCGCGCTCGTCGGCGCGGTCGCCGCCGGCCTCGCCGGCGCCGGCGGCCGCGCGAGCGCAGGCGAGCTGACGATCGAGCGGATCTTCACTGCGCCGGAGCTGTCGGGGGCTTCGCTGCGCTCGCCGCGCTTCTCGCCCGACGGCAGGCGGGTCACCTACCTGCAGGGCAAGGCCACCGACAAGGACCGGCTCGACGTCTGGGCACATGACGTCGCCACGGGTCGCAGCGCCCTGCTCGTGGACTCGGCGGCGCTGGTCGAGCAGGAAGGCACGCTGTCGCCCGAGGAGGAGGCCCGCCGCGAACGCCAGCGCACCTCGTCCCTGTCGGGCATCGTCGACTACGAGTTCTCGCCGGATTCACGCTACCTGCTGATCCCGCTGGCCGGCGACCTGTTCCTCTACGACCTGCGGGCGCCTTCGCCCGCCGCGGCGGTCCGCCGGCTCACCGCCACGCCGGACGCCGAGACGGACCCGCGGTTCTCGCCGCGGGGGCGCTACGTCAGCTACGTGCGCGGCCAGAACCTTCACGCCATCGAGCTCGCGTCCGGTCGCGAGCTCGCGCTGACGCGCGGCGGCGGCGGCACCGTGTCCTACGGCGTGGCGGAGTTCGTCGCCCAGGAGGAGATGGACCGCAGCACCGGCTACTGGTGGTCGCCCGACGAATCCCGCATCGCATATGCGCGCGTCGACGAGTCCACGGTCGACGAGCTCGAGCGCTTCGAGATCTACGCCGATACCGTGCGCGTGATCCGGCAGCGCTACCCCGCGGCCGGCCGCCCCAACGCGCGGGTCACGCTGTACGTCGGCCGGGTCGACGATCCGGCTTCCCGCGTCGTCGAAGTCGATCCGGCGGCCGATCCCGACAGCTACCTCGCCCGGGTCAACTGGTTCCCCGACGGGCGCGCGCTGGCCGTGCAGCGGCAGTCCCGCGACCAGCGTCGCCTGGCGCTGCTGCGCGCCGACGCGGACACCGGCGTTGCGCAAACGATCCTCGAGGAGCGCAGCGACACCTGGGTCGACCTGCACGACGAACTGACCTTCCTGCCGGGCCGTGGCCAGTTCCTGTGGGCGTCGTCGCGCAGCGGCCATCGCCATCTCTACCTCTACGACCTGGACGGGCGGCTGCGCCGGCCGGTCACCGCGGGGGAATGGGAGGTGGTCGGCGATGGTCAGGAACGCGCAATCGAGGGAATCGACGAGGCTCGCGGCCTCGTCTACTTCTCGGCGAACCGCGACACGCCGCTGGAGCGCCAGCTGTACGTCGCCCCGCTCGGTGGCGCGACGGAGGCAGGGCGCGTCGAAGCCGGCATCCGCCGCGTCTCGGAGCCCGGCGGCTGGCACTCGGTGCAGATGTCGCGGGATGCACGGCTGTGGCTCGACACCTTCTCGACGCCCGACCGACCGCCGTCGCTGACGCTGCGGCGCGCCTCGGGCGCGCCGCTGGCCACCCTGGTGGCCAACACGCTCGATGCGTCGCACCCCTACGCACCGTTCCTCGACGCACACCAGCCCACCGAATTCGGCACCCTCGCGGCAGCCGACGGCCAGCTCATGCACTACCAGCTGATCCGGCCCCGCAACATGCAACCCGGCAGGCGTTACCCGGTCGTCGTCGACGTGTACGGCGGTCCGGGCTTCCAGCGCGTGCGTCGCGCGTGGACCGGCGGCCCGCGCGGCAACGAGGGGCACTTCCGCCAGTACCTCGCGCAGCGCGGCTACGTCGTGTTCACGCTCGACAACCGCGGCTCGGCATTCCGCGGCGTGCGCTTCGAGACGGTGCTGCACCGCCGGATGGGCAGCGTCGAGGTGGACGACCAGGTGCGCGGCGTCGAGTTCCTGCGCACGCTGCCGTTCGTCGACCCCGCGCGCATCGGCGTGTTCGGCTGGAGCTACGGCGGCTACATGGCGCTGATGTGCATGGTCAGGGCACCGGGGCACTTCGCCGCCGGCGTGGCAGGCGCACCCGTCACCGACTGGGCGCTCTACGATACGCATTACACGGAGCGCTACATGGACACTCCGCAGGCGAACCCCGCGGGCTACCTCGACGGCCGCGTGATGACCCACGCCGCGAACCTGCGCGGCCCGCTGCTGGTGATGCACGGCATGGCCGACGACAACGTGCTGTTCACCCACAGCACGGCGCTGTTCAAGCGCCTGCAGGACCTCGGCAAGCCGTTCGACGTGATGCCCTACCCCGGCAGCAAGCACGGGCTGATGCGCTTCACCGCGACCGGCCCGCACGGCTACGCAACGGTGGAACGCTTCTTCGCGCGCACGCTGGGCGCAGGACCCACGCCATGAGGACCCTGTCGAGGCTGTTCGACCGCAACCGCGGCTGGGCGCGCGAGATCCGCGAACGCGATCCGGACTTCTTCGCGACCCTCGCCGCGCAGCAGTCGCCCGACTACCTGTGGATCGGCTGCGCGGACAGCCGCGTGCCCGCCAACGAGATCGTCGGGCTGCTGCCCGGCGAGCTGTTCGTGCACCGCAACGTCGCCAACGTCGTCGTGCACACCGACCTGAACTGCCTGTCGGTGCTGCAGTACGCGGTCGACGTGCTCGACGTGGAGCACGTCATCGTCTGCGGCCACTACGGCTGCGGCGGCGTGCAGGCGGCGCTGCGCAACAGCCGGCTCGGGCTCATCGACAACTGGCTGCGACACGTGCAGGACGTCATGAAGAAGCACCGCGCGCGGCTCGACGACATCGCCGACGAGCCCGCGAGGCTGCGGGCGCTGTGCGAGCTCAACGTGGTCGAGCAGGTGCTGAACGTCGGCCAGACCACGATCGTCCAGGAGGCCTGGGACCGCGGCAAGGCACTGGAGATCCACGGCTGGATCTACGACGTCGCCGACGGGCTGCTGAAGGACCTGGCCGTCTGCGTGAACGGGCAGTCCGAGTTCGAGCAGGTCTACCGGGCGGTGGCGGAACGCGGCTGACGGCAGGCGCGCGTCAGCGCAGGCTCTCGAGCACGGCCTCCGCGCGCCGCAGCTCGAGGCGGGCCGTCTCCAGGCGCTCGCGCACGTCCGACAGCGCGCGCTCGGCCTCGAGGCGCTCCAGCAGCGACAGCCGCCCCCCCTCGTAACCCTGGGCAGCCAGCCGGGCGGCCGTCTGCGCCGACGGGAGCCCGGTCGTCACGAGGGCATCGACCTCGATACGCGCAGCCTCCCATTGCGCCGCCGCGCGCTCGCGCTCGGCCGCCAGGCCGCGTGCCGCGCTCTCGGCGTCCAGTTCGGCAGCCAGCCGCTCCGCGCGCGCCTCGGCGATGGCCGCGACGTTGCGGTCCCAGAGCGGCAGCGGCATCGAGAACCCCAGCACCCAGGCGCGGCCGTCGGCCGACGGCTCGTCGCCGAAGCGCCGGGTTCCCACCGTCGCCTCGAGGCCCGCGTAGCGAGCGCCGCGCGCTGCCTCGAGCAGCGCCTGCGCCTGGTCGGCGCGATGGCGGGCGAGTTCCAGGCGCGGGTGGCCCGCGGCGGCAACCGTTACCGATGACGGCACGGCCTGCTGCGCGACGGACGCGGCCGGCGCGTCGAACCAGGCGTCGTCGAGCGGCTCGCGCACCGTCTCGTCGCGCCAATGCGCTGCCAGCGCGCGACGACGCGCCTGCGACTCCGCCGCGGCCCGACGCATCGCAGCCTGCAGGCCGCTGGCTTCGACCTCGGCGCGCGAGCGCTGCAGCTCCGACTCCAGCCCCGCCGCAAACCGGCGCTCGACCGCCTCGCGCATCCCGGCGGCGATGCGGCCGCGGTCGCGGCTGATGGCGGCGTGCCGATCGGCCGCCACGGCCTCGGCATAGGCGATGGTCAGGTCGCGCCGCAGCTCGCGCAACGCGAGCGCCTGCTGCGCCGCCGCCAGCGACAGCCCGGCGCGCGCGGCGCGCAGCTGCCCGGCACGACCACCGCCGAGCGGGATCGGCTGAGTGAGCTGAACCGTGGTCTCGGCCGCGCCGAAATCCGCATAGGCGCCGCGCCCCAGCACGTTCTCGACGTCGACCGCGAGGGTCGGGTTGTCCCAGCTGCGCGCCTGCCGCAGCCGGGCCTCGGCGACCTCGCGGCCGCTCGTCGCCGACGCCACGGCGGGGCCGCGCTCGGCGGCGCGCGCCAGCGCCTGCTCGAGCGTCAGCACGGCGCCCGTCGCGGACGGTGACGGGACGTCGGCCGACGCCGCGGCACGGACCGTGATGGCGCACGGGCCGAGCAGCACGACCGCGGCGACGAGCACTGCGGCGCCGGGGCGCCCCGTGCGCACGTCAGTGCTTCGACGCGGAGTCAGAGCCATGGTCGTGCTTGTGCGAGGCGTCCTGCGAGCCGGTCTTCATCTTCGAGGAGTACCGCAGCTGCACCGGCTTGCGGCCGGGAATCTCGACGCGCAGCAGCAGCGTCCAGTCACCCGTGAGCGCCCGGGCGCCGGTCACGATGCCGGCCTGCTTCGACTGCATCGGCACGTCGATCGAGCGACCGCCGGAGAGCAGGGTCGCCTTGTAGCGGCCTTTGGCCGTCTCGACGATGCCGTGGGTGGCCTTGTCGTGCAGGTGCAGCTCGAAGCGGTCGTCGAAGGCAATCAGGTGGGTGTGGTAATCGCCGACGGTCTGGTCCCACTGCGCGGCGCCCGACACTGCAGCCGCCGCCGCCGCGACCAGCGCGAGCGCCGCGACGCCGGCACGACGCCGTGATCTGGAGAGGAATTGCTGGAATCTCATGTCAGTAAGCCTCCGTGGGTGTGGAAGTGGCGCTGCGCTCCCGCCGCAGCGAGTCGAGAGCCCGGCCACCGTAGCGCTCGACGAGAGTCGGGGTGACGACGGCGTCGAGCAGGGTCGCGGTGAACAGGCCGCCGAAGATCGTGACGGCCACCGGGTGCAGGATCTCCTTGCCCGGCTGGTCGCCGCCGATCATCAGCGGCAGCAGCGCGATGCCGGCGGCCGTGGCCGTCATCAGCACCGGGGTCATGCGCTCGAGGCAGGCACGGCGGATCGTGTCGCGGTCGAACGGCAGCCCGTCGCGCAGCACGAGGTTGAGCACGTGGCTGATCTTGAGGATCCCGTTGCGCGCCGTGATGCCGGTCAGCGTGATGAAGCCGACCATCGCCGCGATGGAGAGCTCGAGGCCGGCGATCCACAACGCCGCCACCGAACCCACGAGGGCGAGCGGCACGTTGCCCATGACGATCAGCGCCAGAGCGCCGGAGCGGTAGCGGGTGTAGAGCACGAGGAAGATCAGCGTCAGCGAGACGAGCGACAACAGGCCGATCAGCCGTGCCGCCTCCTGCTGCGCCCGATACTGGCCCTCGATGCGCAGCGTGTACCCGGTCGGCAGCGACAGGGCCGCCAACCGGCGCTCCATGTCGGCCACCACTTCGTCCACCCCGGCACCCTCGCTGTTGCCGGAGATCACGATGCGGCGACGACCGTCCTCGCGCTGGATCTGGTTCGGACCGTCGGACTCCTCGACGCTGGCGAGCCGGCCCAGCGGAACCGCTCCGCGCGGCGTGTCGATCAGCACCTCCGCCAGACCGCCGGTCGTCCGCGAGGCCTCGGGCAGCTGCACGGTCACGGCGTAGCGTCGCGGCCCGTCGATCACCTCGGCCACGCGTGTGCCGCCCGCGAGCAGCTCGACGTGGCGGGCAACCTGCGCGGGCGTGACGCCGTGGAACCGTGCCGCATCCTCGTCGACGCGCACGTGGATCTCGGGCGCGCGGACCTGTCTCTCGAGCCGCAGGTCCGTCAGGCCCGGCGTGCCCGCCAGCAGCTGCTCGGCCTGCAGGCCGAGGGCGCGCAGCGTGTCGAGGTCGTCGCCCGAGATCTTGACCACCAGCGCCGCCTGTACGCCGGACAGCAGGTGATCGAGGCGATGGCTGATCGGCTGGCCGAGCGACGCCGAGCCCGGCAACGGCTCGAGCCGGCTGCGGATGTCGGCCAGCACCTCCGCGCGACTGCGGTCGCCCGCGCGGAGGTTCACGTCGATCTCGCTCATGTGCACGCCCTCGGCGTGCTCGTCGAGCTCGGCGCGCCCGGTGCGGCGGCTGACCGAGACGACCTCCGGAACCGCGCCGATCAGCCGCTCGGCCACGGCGCCGAGGCGTTCGGAATCGGCCATCGAGACGCCCGGCGTGAGGGCGAGCGACACCACCGAGCTGCCCTCGTTGAAATCGGGCAGGAAGCTCCTGGGCAGCTGCCACGCGCCGAGCGCCGCCAGCACCACCGCGACTGCCGCGGACCCCACCACGAGACGGCGGCGCGGCATCGCCCAGTCCAGCAGCCTGGCGTAACCGCGCTTGAGGGCCTGCACCACGCGCGACTCGGGTTCCGCCAGCGAGCGCTGGGAAGGCAGCAGGTAATAGCTGAGCACCGGCGTCAGGGTGATCGACACGATGAGGCTGGCGAGGATCGACACGACGTAGGCCACGCCCAGCGGCGCGAACAGCTGTCCCTCGATGCCGGTCAGCGCGAACAACGGCACGAACACCAGCACGATGATGACCGTCGCATAGAGGATTCCCGAGCGCACCTCCTGACTGGCGCCGGCGACGACTTCCAGCAGCGGCCGGGGTTCGGCGCGGCTGCGGTTCTCGCGCAGGCGACGCAGGATGTTCTCCACGTCGACCACCGCGTCGTCGACGAGTTCGCCGATGGCGATCGCCAGCCCGCCCAGCGTCATGGTGTTGATCGACA
>JBIIDW010000092.1:0-7162 GCA_044238215.1 Steroidobacteraceae bacterium | reverse complement strand
AGCGCAACAACCAGCGCCTCGGCGCCGACTTCATCGAGCAGAACACCGGCTGGTACGAGCGCGAACTCGTCACCACGCAGCTCAACGGCAGCTACGACTTCGGCCCGGTCCAGCTCAACGGCCGCGTTGCCTACGCGCAGTCGGGCCGCAAGGCGCCGTTCGAGCTCGCGCTCGGCTACGTGCGCACCAACCAGCCCGCGAGCCAGTTCGGCGCGTACTTCGTCAACCGGCTCGACAACGGCCAGCAGGGCTTCGGCCGGATCGCCTTCTCCGACCTGAACGAGGATCTCTGGTCCGCCGGCCTCGACCTCTCGGTCGAACCGAAGGCGGGGGTCGTGCTGTCGGCCGGCTACGAGTTCGGCGACACGCGCCGCGGGTCACAGCGCCGCGAGTTCCAGATCATCGCGCCCTCGAGCTTCCCGAGCGTGGTCGGCATGTTCCGCCCCGACTACCTGGTCGGCGGTGCGGTGATCGACTACTACGACATCGGCCTGATCGAGACCACGGAGTCCGACCCGGCGTTCGCCGCCTCCCTGCGCACCGACGCCGCCTACCTGCAGGCCAAGGCGGAGCTGCTCGACGGCCTCGAGATCAACGCCGGAGCGCGCTGGGAGAAGGCCGAGCAGTTCGTGCGCCCGGTCCAGGTGTTCGCGCGGCCGACGAACTCGGGCGCCAGCACGCGGCTCGAGAACGACTACGTGCTGCCGGCGCTGACGGTCACCTACAAGTTCCTCGACACCATGCAGCTGCGTTTCAACGCCTCGCAGACCATCGCGCGGCCGCAGTTCCGCGAGCTGATGTTCCAGTCCTACTACGATCCCGAGAGCAACCGTGCGTATCGCGGCAATCCGCTGCTCGTCGACAGCGAGTTCGTCAACGCCGAGGCACGCTACGAGTGGTATTACGCCCGCGACCAGCGCTTCTCCGCGGCGGCGTTCTACAAGGAGATCGACCGGCCCATCGAGGCCTTCACCGGCTTCAACGACAACACGCCCGTCACCAGTTTCGCCAACGCGCCGCGCGCCACGCTCCATGGCGTCGAGCTCGAGCTGCAGAAGTACTTCCCGCTCGATCGCTTCTCCGGCGACTTCTTCGGTTCGCGGCGTGCCGTGGTGATCGGCAACTACACCTGGACGCAGTCCTCGATCGAGGTCGCGGCCGGCGACACCACCGAGGTGTTCGGCACCACGACCCAACCCGCCAGCAACTTCTTCACCGACGGCGCGCCGCTGACCGGCCAGTCGGACCACCTGGTCAACCTGCAGTTCGGCCTCGAGGACGAGGCCTCGCTGTCGCAGCAGACCATCCTGCTGTCCTACGCCAGCGACCGCGTGACCAGCCGCGGCGCCGCCGGCCTGCCGGACATCTACGAATCGCCCGGACTGAGCGTCGACTTCATCGCCCGCCAGGGGCTGAAGCTGTTTGGCCAGGACATGGAGCTGAAGTTCGAGGCCCGCAACCTGACCGGCACGAACTACGAGGAGTTCCAGGAGCGGGGCCCGAACCGGGTCTACTACAACCGCTACGAGCGCGGCCGCTCGTTCTCGCTGTCGGTCAGCGTCAACTTCTGAACAGCCGACCTGATCAGCCGACGCGCACCAGCGACTTGCCGAAATTACCGCCGCGCATGAGCCGGCAGAACGCAGCCGGGGCCGACTCGAGGCCCTCGGCCACGTCTTCCTTCCAGGCGAGCCGGCCTTCGCCGTGCCAGGCGAGGGCCTCGCGGAAGAACTCCTCGCGGCGGTGCTCGTAGTCGTAGACGATCAGCGGCAGGATCTTCGTCCGCGTGCCCATCAGGGTGCCGAGGTTAGGTCCCGGCGGCGCCTTCGCCAGGTTGTACTGGGTGACGAGGCCGCAGAGCACCACGCGCGAATGCATCGCGAGATGGCGCTGGCCGATGACCGTTTCCTGCAGGGCGCCGCCCGTGTTGTCGAAGAACACGTCGACGCCGCCAGGCGCCAGTTCGCGCAGCCGCGCGCCGACGTCCTCGCTGCGGTAGTCGATGCAGGCGTCGAAGCGCGCCTCGCGGACCACCCAGTCGCACTTCTCGCGCGAGCCGGCGATGCCGATGGCCCGCCCGCCGCGCAGCCGCGCGATCTGGCCGACCATCGAGCCCACCGGGCCGGCGGCCGACGAAACCAGCACCGTCTCGCCGGCGCGGAACTGCGCGACGTCGTTCATGCCGAACCAGGCCGTCATGCCCGGCATCCCGAGGATGCCGAGCGCCAGCGAGGGCGGCTGGTGCGCCGGGTGCAGCCGCCAGGACTCCGCGCCGTCGGTGACGGCGTACTGCTGCAGCCCGGTCTCGACGACGATCATGTCGCCGGGGCTGAAGGCCTCGTTGCGCGACTCGAGCACCTCGGCCACGGCCTTGGCCGGCATCACGTCGCCGGGCCCGGGCATCTTCAGGAAGTGGCGCCCGGAGAGCAGCGCGCGCACGTAGGGATCGAGGGAGAGCCAGTGCGTGCGGACGAGGATCTGGCCCGAGCGTGGCGTCGGGCGGGGTCCGCGGACGAGCCGGAAGTCCTCGGCGACGGGTTCGCCGGCCGGCAGCCGGTTGATCAGTACCTGCAGGTTGTCCATGGGGTCCGATAATATCCCCAACCGGGCGCGCCAGAACGGAGGAACCGATGAGCACCGCCAGACTCGACCGCTACGTCGCGCTCGCGCTGCAGATCGACTGCGACGGCGTGCACCCGGACCGCGACCGCGCTTCCGCCTCGGCGCGCATGCAGGCTTCGATCGCGCGCATCGACCAGGCCATCGGCGGCGCCAAGCGCTGGGTCGGCGCCGAACTGCGGCTCGTCGTGCTGCCCGAGTACATCCTCACGGGCCCGCCCTGGGGCGAGGCCATCCCCGAGTGGGCCGAGAAGGCAGCGATCGCGGCCGACGGTCCCGAGTCGCACGCGCTTGGCACGCTCGCGCAGAAGCACGGCGTGTTCCTCGCCGGCAATGGCTACGAGACCGACCGTCACTTCCCGGGCCTGTATTTCCAGGCCTGCTGGGTCTACGACCCCTCGGGCAACCGCATCCTCACCTACCGGCGCCTGATCAGCATCTTCGCGCCCACGCCGCACGACGTCTGGGACAAGTACCTCGACATCTACGGCCTCGAGGGTGTGTTCCCCGTCGCCGACACCGAGATCGGCCGGCTCGCGGCCATCGCCTCCGAGGAGATCCTCTATCCGGAGATCGCGCGCTGCCACGCGATCCGCGGCGCGGAGGTGTTCCTGCACTCCACGAGCGAGGTCGCCTCGCCGAACCTCACGATCAAGCAGATCGCGCGACGCGCGCGCGCGCTCGAGAACCTCGCCTACGTGGTGTCGGCGAACAACGCCTCGCTCGAGGGCATCGACGTGCCGGTGGATTCCAGCAACGGCTACTCCGACATCCTCGACTACCACGGCAACCAGATGGTGGTCGCGGGATCGGGACCCTCGTCGGTGGCGAACGCCTTCCTCGACATGGCGGGGCTGCGGGCCTACCGGCGTCGCCCGGCGATGGCCAACATGCTGTCGCGCCAGGCGCTCGACCTGTTCGCCGAGTCCTACGCCAAGGCCGACCTGCGCCGCCGCAACGGCCTGCTCGAGGGCGGCAGGGTCGTGATCCCCGACCGCAGCTACTTCCAGAAGCGCCAGGCCGACGCGATCGAGCGGATGGTCGCTCGCGGCATCCTCTGACCGGGTCCGCCGCGTGACGGGCGGTCCCGGCTGGCAGCTCGAGTCGCTCGGTCGCGGCGTCTTCCTGTTCCGCTGGCTGCGGGGCTTCTACGTCAGCGTGTTCGTGGTCGGCGATCGCGGCGTCACCGCCATCGACCCGATCGACGACGTGGCCGCGGCCGCGTATCGCCAGGCCATCGCCGCCGCCACCGACCGGCCGCTCGTGCGCATCGTCTACTCGCACGACCACCGCGACCACATCTGCGGCGGGCGCGTGCTCGCCGGCGACGTCGGCTGCGAGGTCTGCGCGCACGAGGCGGCGCAGGTGCGCATCGCGCGGCGCGGCGACGCCGACGTGCTGCCGCCCACGCGGCTCGTCGGCGACGGCGACGTGATCGCCGACGGCGCGGCGCGCATCGAGCTGTGCTACCTCGGGCCGAACCACTCCGACTCGAACCTGCTGTTCCTGATGCCGACCGACCGCGGGCGCATGCTGGTCTGGGTCGACGGCGTCGAGCCGGGTACCGCGCCTTACCGGAACCTGCCCGACACCGACTTCGGCGGCTACCTGCAGGCGCTCGAGCGCGCCCAGGCGCTCGACTTCGACTTCGTGGTCGGCGGCCACACCGGTCCGGGCGAGCGACAGTGGGTCGCGGACTACCGCGAGTACCTGCTGCGCCTGCTGGAGTCGACCGCGCGCGAGTTCCGTGCCGCCGGCGGCCAGGTGCCGCTGCCCGGTGAGGACGGCGTGGCGATGACCGAGCGCGTGCGCGGCGAGGTCACGCGCGCGGCCGCCGCGCCGCTGCGCGCGCGCTTCGGCCACTGGAGCGGCTTCGGGCAGTGGGCGCCGCAGACCGCCGACCGTATCCTGAGCTACCTGATCACCGGGAACTGAATCCATGCCACGAGCCGTCGTCCAGTCCGCCTACGGCGATCCCGCCGCCGTGCTTCGCATCGTCGACCTGCCCGCGGAGCAGCCCGGTCCCGACGAGGTGGTGGTGCGGATGGAGGCTGCGGCCATGCACATCGCCGACCTCAAGACCATCACCGGCGCGCCGTATTTCCGGCTGCCGCTGCCGCGCACGCCGGGCTTCGAGGGCATCGGCCACGTGCTGCGCAAGGGGGCGAACGTCACGCAGTTCGCGATCGGCGACCGGGTGTTTCCCGCGCTCGGCGGCGGCACCTTCCGCGAGGAAGTGCGCTGCGCCGCCGCGGCCTGCGTGCCGGCGCCGGCGGGCGATGCCGCCCAGCTCAGCCTCGCCACGGTCAATGGCGCCACGGCCGAGGTGCTGCTCGAGGACTACGCCGACCTGCAGCCGGGTGACTGGCTGATCCAGAACGCCGCCAACTCCAACTGCGGCCGCTACCTGATCCGGCTCGCCGGCCTGAAGGGCGTGCGCACCGTCAACGTGGTCCGCCGGCCCGAGATGGTCGGGGAACTGCGGGCGCTCGGTGGCGACGTGGTGCTGCTCGACGGCCCTGGCCTGGCGGAGCGCGTGCTGGCCGCCACCGGCGGCGTGCGGCCGAAGGTCGGCATCGACTGCGTGTCGGGCCCGGCGACGCAGCGCGTGGCCGAGTGCCTCGCCCCCGACAGCTGGCTCGTCAGCCTGGGCTCCATGAGCAACCAGCCCTGCGAGCTCGACTTCTACTTCATGTTCGCGAGCGGTGTGCGGCTGCAGGCCCTGAGCTTCGCGCGCCAGTTCCGCAACCGCACGCCGCAGCAGGTGCGCGAGCTGTACCTGAAGCTCGCGCGGCTGATCTCCGAAGGCGTGCTCGAGGCCAAGATTGCCGGCCGCTACCGGCTGGACGACGTCCTCGCAGCCTGCGATCGCGCCGGCCGCACGGGCGCGGAGCGCGACGGCAAGGTCGTCATCGACTTCAGCCCCGACGGCTCGTCAGGAAGGCCTTGATCGCGGCGTCGTACTCGCCGATGAACGGGCCGGCGACGGCGTCGGCCTGCATCTGCGCCATCCACCTCGCAAGCTTCGGCCGTCCGCCGACCAGGTCGGTGACGCCGAAAGCCCCGACGATCGAACGCACCATCAGCAGCACCGGCAGGATCGCCGCGTCGGCATAGCCGAGCGAGCCACCGAACGCGTACGGGCCCGCGCCCAGGAAGTGCTCGAGGTCGTCGAGCGCCTTGTTCAGAGACTTCTTCGCGCCCTCGACGGCGTCGGCGTTGCGCGTGGCGGGGTTCATGTTCGTGAAGAAGGTACCGAGCGTCGGCACCACGTAGAGGTCGACGATGCGGGCCAGCAGCCGGACCTGGGCGCGGTCGAGTGCGTTGCCCGGCAGCAGCGGGTGGTCGGGGTGCGCGTCCTCGAAGTAGTCGAGGATGACCATCGACTCGGGCAGCGCGCGGCCGTCCACGACCAGGGTCGGGATCTTGCCCATCGGGTTGAGCGCGAGATACTCCGGCGACTTCAGGTTGCCGCCCGGCGGGGGCTCCGGTGTGATGGCGATGCCTTTGGCGCGGGCCGCCAGCACGACGCGTGCGACATAAGGCGAGACGAGGAAGCCGTAGAGTTTCATTATTGAGACTCCGGAGGGGGTTGGGGATCGGGAGGCGTGGGACTATCCGCCGCCCGGAGAAGAGCGTCAACCGAGGTTGGGGAGGGGTTCACGGGATGGCTAGGACTGGAGACCGGCGGGCCGGGGGCCCCGAGCAGCGGCGCGGACCGCGACTGCGACGGGCGTACTTCGAGACCCGCTTCGGGCAGCTGCACGTGCACCACGCCATTCCGCCGGGTGGCGGATTCGACGAGGGTCCCGCGCTGGTCTGCTGCGCGCCACTGGGCGGCATCGGTCGGGCGTTCCGCCCGTTCATGTCGCTGATGGCCCGCGACCGTTCCGTCTATGCGGCCGACACGCCGGGTTTCGGCGAGTCCGATGGGCCGCTCAGTCCGCCCCTGCTGGCGGACTATGCCGGTGCGCTCGTCGACTTCCTCGACGCCATGCGTTTCCGCGCGGTCGATCTGGTCGGCTCCGGTTCGGGCTCGCTGCTCGCGGCCGAGGTGGCGATCACCCGGCCCGCGCTGGTGCGCCGGGTGGTCATGGTCTCGGTGCCCCTGCCCGAGGAGGCGGAACGTTCCGCCTGGCGCCGGGCACCCCGGCCCGAGCCGCCGGTGGCCTACGGACCGCATGCCGCGCAGTCCTGGTGGGCGACCAATGCCGTAATGAGCTACGCCGCCCGCGACCGCCTCGCCCTGCTGCAGCAGCCGGCACTGGTGCTGCGGCCGCGCGACGCGATGTGGGAATCCACCCAGCGCGCCCGCAGCATGCTGCGCAACGCGCGGGCCGTCGACCTGCCGGAATGCGGCGAGGACATTTTCGAGGTCGCGCCGGTCGAGGTGCAGGGGGCCATCGCCGAATTCGTTGCCTGATGTTAAGTTAAGCCATTACGTCAAGTCGGGAAGATGCCCGGCGGGGGAGCGTAATGGGGCCGCAGACGGGCAAGGAAACCTGGGACGGGTTGCTGGAGGACATTTCCTCCACCGTGCGGT
>JBIIDW010000091.1:0-7213 GCA_044238215.1 Steroidobacteraceae bacterium | reverse complement strand
GCCCGGCGCGATCGCCAGCGGGATCGACACCGCGGAGGCGCTGGCTGCAGGCGGCGCGGCACCGTCCGCCGGCGGCGGCAGCCGCAACGGCGCGAGCCGGGCCGCCAGCGGCGCCACCGCGAAGTAGGCAAAGGCCTTCAGGGCCACGGGAGCCAGCGTCACCGCCAGCAGGATGCCCAGGGCCGCCGGCAGCGCGGCGCGCACCGCGTCGAGCAGCCGCTGCCCGGGGTCGGCCGCCAGTTCGGCGCGCCGCTGTGCAAGCTCGCGCTCGACGAGCGCCGCGTCGCGGGCTCGCAGCTCGCGGCTGCGCTCGAGCTCGCTGGTGCCGGGTGCACGGGCCGACTGCAAGCGCGATGCCTCGGCGCTGGCCGCCGCGCGGCGGTCGAGCAGCTCCTGCAGGGGCGAGTCGCGCAGCGCTGGCGCCACCCGGTCGCGTGCGAGTTCCCAGGCCCGCGCCTGCTGCTCCAGCGCCGCGGCGCGGGCCTGCGCGGCGGCGAGCTCGGCGCGCTTGCCGAGATCGAGCGGCCACGGCCACCAGTCCACCTCGCGCTGCAGCCGGTCGCGGCGCGCGGCCGCCGCGGCCGCCTCGCGCCGGGCGCGCGCGGCCTCGTCCTCGAGCCGAGTGAAGCGCGCCACGGCCTCCCGCCATGGGCCCTCGGTCCGCTCCACGGCGGCATCGATGAGCGCGAGCTGGCCGGCCAGTTCACGCGCCAGGCCCTCGCGCCGCAGCGCCCACGCGGCATCGGCCGCCGCGATCCGCCGGTCGAGCGCCTCGCCTTCCTCGCGCAGCGCGGTCAGCCGCTGCTCCAGCACCGGCAGGTCGGCACGTGCCTGCTGCAGGCGGGACCACTCAGCGCGCAGCCAGCCGGCCACCAGCAGCAGCGTGAGCACGACGAGCAGCAGGCCGAGGCGGCCCGCCAGCCATCCAGCGAGGGTGCCGAGGAGGCGCGACATGCGCGCACTGTAGCGCATGCGATACTCCGCCGATGCTGCGCCTCATGGTCGACGGATTCCCGCTGCTGGCCGTGCTCGCCGCGGCGGCGGCACTCGCCTGGCCAGCGCCTTTCGCCGCTGCCGGGTCCGCCATCGTGCCGCTGCTGGTGCTGGTGATGCTCGGCATGGGCTGCACGCTCACGCCGCGGGACTTCGTCGCAGTGGCCGGCCGCGGGCGCCTCGTCGCACTGGGCCTCGCGCTGCAGTACACGGTGATGCCCGCCGCCGCCTGGCTCATCGTGGCGCTCCTCGACCTGCCGCGCGACGTGGCCATGGGCGTCTATCTCGTCGGCGCGGCCAGCGGCGGCACGGCCTCGAACGTCATCACGTACCTCGCGCGCGGCGACGTTGCGCTGTCGGTGACGATGACCGCGCTGTCGACGTTGCTGGCGATCGTCGCCATGCCGCTGTGGGTCGGCGTGCTGGTCGGCACCGAGGTCGAGCTGCCGGCCAGCGAACTGGTGGCCACGGTCGCGCAGGTGGCGGTGGGGCCGGTGCTGGCCGGCATGCTGCTGCGGCGGCTGCTCGGTGCGCGGATGGCCCGCGTCGAGCCGGCGCTGCCGGCGGTGTCCGCGCTGGCGATCGTCGCGATCGTCGCGATCATCGTCGGGCTCAACGCCGGGCGCATCGTCCAGGTCGGCGCGACCGTGGCGGCTGCTGTCGCGTTGCACAACGGCATCGGGCTGGCGGCGGGCTACGCGCTGGCGCGGCTGGCCCGCGCCGACCGGCGCAGCGCGCGGACCATCGCCATCGAGGTCGGCATGCAGAACTCCGGGCTCGCGGTGGCGCTGGCGCTGAAGCTGTTCACGCCGGCGGCGGCGCTGCCCGGCGCGCTGTTCAGCGTCTGGCACAACCTCAGCGGTGCGCTGCTGGCGGCGTGGTGGGCGCGGCGACCGGTGGAGCGCTGACGCGCCGTGCTCAGGCCGCCGGCCAGCCCGGCACGGGTTCGTCGCCCGGCACGGCGGCCCCCGGCGCGATGCCCTGATCCGCCGCGTGCGCGGCGTAAAGCGGTGCGAAGTCCGTCTCGACGGCACTGCGCACCAGTTCCTCGAAGCTGCGTACCACGAAGTAGGTTCGCTGGTAGTCGTCGATCAGGTAGTCGGTGCGCAGCACCCGGCGCAGGTCGTAGCGCAGGCGCAGCGGTGCGGGGCTCGCCAGCGCATGCCGGGTCTCGCCGGCCGACGACAGGATCCCCGCGCCGAAGCAGCGCAGTCCACCCGGCCCCTCGATCAGCCCGAACTCGATCGTGTACCAGTACAGTCGTGCGAGCATGCCGAGGCCGCCGAGTTCCAGCGCGCGGGCGCCCGCCTTCCCGTAAAGCTCGATGAACCGCGCGTAGTGCGGGTCGGTCAGCAGCGGCACGTGGCCGAAGAAGTCGTGGAACAGGTCCGGCTCGGAGAGGTAGTCCATCTCGTCGGGGTCGCGCAGCCACACCGTCACCGGAAAGCGGCGGGCCGACAGGTGCGCGAAGAATTCGCGCTCCGGGATCAGCCCCGGCACGCCGACCAGCTCCCAGCCGCTCGCACGTCGCAGCACGGCCGAGGCCTGCTCGAGCCGCGGCAGCCGTGGCCCGAGCGCGAGCGCATCGAGGCCCTCCAGGAACGCCTGTGCGGCATGCGTCCGCGCCAGGCGCCGTTGCCGGTCGAGCAGCAGCGCCCAGCGCCGGTGCTCGTCCCCGGTGTACCGGTCGTAGTCCTGCGCCACGACGTAGTCGGGGCCGGCGGCGTCGTAGTCGCCGCGCAGCCGCACGGGCCTCGACGACGGTGCCGCCGGACGTTTCACGCCGTGGGTGTCTCCCTGCCGGTCTGTGCGAGCAGGCGGTCGAGGATGCGTTCCAGGTGCGCGCGGTCGGTCGCGGACAGCGCGGCCAGCAGGCCGCGCTGGTGGTCGAGCGCAAGCGGCACGACTTCCGCGTAGATCTCCTCGCCCGCCGGCGAGAGCGTCAGCACGGAGCGTCGCCGGTCGCCGGCAGCCGTGCGCCGCCGCAGGCGCCGTGCCCGCAGCAGGGACGACACCGCACGGCTCACCGCGACCTTGTCCATGGCGGTGCGGTCCGCCACCTCGCCCGCCGACAGTCCCGGCGTCTCGGCCAGCACGGCGATGACGCGCCACTCGGCGATGCTGAGGCCGAAGCGCTCGGAGTAGCTCGCCGCGATCGCGGTGCTGACGCGGTTCGCCAGCACCGACAGCCGGTAGGGCAGGAAGCGCTCGAGCTGCAGGCGCTGTTCAGGCACGGCGAACCACCCGCTGCTCGATGGCACCGAACAGGCTGGCGCCCCCGGCGTCGAGCATCTCGATGCGCACCCGCTCGCCGAAGCGCAGGAACGGCGTCCGCGGCGCGCCGTGGCGCAGCGTCTCGACCGTGCGCAGCTCGGCGATGCAGGAGTAGCCGAGCCCGCCCTCCTCCACCGGTCGCCCGGGCCCGCCGTCGGCGTCGCGGTTGGAGACGGTCCCCGAGCCGATGATCGTGCCCGCGGCGAGCGGCCGCGTGCGCGCGGCGTGCGCGATCAGCGTCGGGAAGTCGAAGGTCATGTCGACGCTGGCGTCGGCCCGCCCGAACGGCGCGCCGTTGCGGCTGACCTGTACGGCGCCGTGCAGCCGCCCCCCGTCCCACGCCCGGCCGAGCTCGTCCGGCGTGCAGGCGACGGGCGAGAACGCGGACGAGGGCTTCGACTGCAGGAAGCCGAAGCCCTTGGCGAGCTCGCCGGGGATCAGGTTGCGCAGCGATACGTCGTTGACCAGCAGCACGAGGCGGATGGCGGCGCGCGCGGTGCCGGCGTCGGCGCCCTGCGGCACGTCGCCGGTGATCACCGCCACCTCGGCTTCGAAGTCGATGCCCCAGTCCTCGCTGTCCATGCGGATGTCGTCGCGCGGCGCGAGCATGCTGTCCGATCCGCCCTGGTACATCAGCGGGTCGGTCCAGAACGACTCCGGCATCTCGGCGCCCCGCGCACTGCGCACCAGTGCCACGTGGTTCACGTAGGCCGAGCCGTCGGCCCACTGGTAGGCGCGCGGCAGCGGCGCGGCGCAGGCCGCCTCGTCGAAGGGCTCGCCCTCGCCGTTCCAGGGCTCGAGGCGCTCGGCGAGCGCCGCCAGCTGCGGCGCGCAGCGCGCCCAGTCGTCGAGCGCCGCCTGCAGCGTCGGTGCGACCGCCTCGGCCGGCAGCATGCGGCGCAGGTCGCGGGAGACTACGACGAGCCGGCCGTCGCGGCCGCCTTTCAGCGAGGCGAGCCTCATGGCGCGCGCTCCGCGGCGCCCGCGCCCGCGAACTCGCCTTCATGCAGCCACGCGGCGTGCCGCGGCGCGCGCCTGGTGCGCGTCCACTCCTCGAGCATCGCCGGCGCGACCGCGCGTGCCCGCGCGAGCTGCTCGGGTGTGCCCGTGTTGACCGCGAGCTCCAGCCGGTGGCCGTTCGGATCGAAGAAGTAGATCGACTCGAAGACGCCGTGGTCGACTGGCCCCAGCACCTCGAGCCCCGCGGCCTGCAGGCGCTGCCGTGCAGCCAGCAGTTCCTCGCGGCTGTCGATCTCGAAGGCGATGTGCTGGACCCAGGTCGGCGTGTTCGGGTCGCGGCCCATGGGGGCCCGGGTGGGCAGCTCGAAGAACGCGAGCACGTTGCCGGCCCCCGCGTCGAGGAAGGCGTGCATGTACGGGTCGGGCTCCCTGGTCGAGGGCACGTGGTCCTCGGCGAAGGCCATCGTGAACTCCATGCCGAGAAGGTCGCGGTAGAACGCCACGGTCTCGGCCATGTCGCGACACCGGTAGGCGACGTGGTGGATGCGGCGGATCATGGCAGAGCCCCGCGGCGCAGCTGGTCGCGCTCCATCGCCTCGAACAGCGCCTTGAAGTTCCCCTCGCCGAAGCCCTCGTCGCGCTCGCGCTGGATGAACTCGAAGAACACCGGTCCGAACAGGCACTCGGAGAAGATCTGCAGCAGCAGCCGGCGGTCGGGCTGCGTGCGGCCGTCGAGCAGGATGCCGCGGCTGCGCAGCGCGTCGACGGGCATGCCGTGCCCTGGCAGCCGCTGCTCGAGCATCTCGTAGTAGGCGTCGGGCGGCGCCGTCATCAGCGGCACCCCGCGCGCACGCAGCCGGTCGACGGTGGCGGCGAGGTCCGGCGTCGACAGCGCGATGTGCTGGATGCCCTCGCCGTTGAAGCGCATCAGGAACTCCTCGATCTGGCCGCCACCCTGCCGCGCCTCCTCGTTGAGCGGGATGCGGATCAGGTCGTCCGGCGCCGTCATCGCGCGCGACAGCAGGCCGGTACGCTCGCCCTGGCTGTCGAAGTGGCGGATCTCGCGGAAGTTGAAGATGCGTTCGTAAAAGCCTCCCCAGTGCGCCATGCGACCTCGGTACACGTTGTGCGTCAGGTGGTCGATGCGCTCCAGGCCGACGCCCGCAGGGTTGCGCTCGACCCCGTCGAGGTAGCGGAAGTCGATGTCGTAGATCGACGCCGCGTCCTGGTAGCGGTCGATGAGGTAGATCGGCGCGCCCCCGATCCCGCGGATGGCCGGCAGCCGCAGTTCCATGGGGCCGGTGGGCACGTCGACCGGCTGCGCACCCCGGCGCAGGGCCTCGGCGTAGGCCTCGTGGGCGTCGCGTACGCGGAACGCGAGGCCGCAGGCGCCCGGACCGTGCTCCTCGGCGAAATACGCCGCCAGGCTGCGCGGCTCGTGATTGACGATGAAGTTGATGCCGCCCTGCCGGTACAGCGTGACGTCCTTCGAGCGGTGGCGGGCGACCGCCTCGAAGCCCATCTGGCCGAACATCGCCTCGAGCTCGCCGCGCCGGGGGGCGGCGAACTCGACGAATTCGAAGCCGTCGAGGCCGAGGGGGTTGTCGCGCGTGTCGGCCATGCTGGCATGCTCCTCCGTGTCGTGATAGTTTCAACTGTAACTAATTGCCCTGGGGATGTCATGGGGAACCCGCCGGAACGTGTGCTGTTCGACTACCCGCGCAGCTCCGCCGCCTACCGGGTGCGCATCGCGTTGAACCTCAAGGGCCTCGCCTGCCGCTTCGAGGAGGTGCACCTGCTGCGCGACGGTGGAGCGCAACACTCGCCGGACTTCCGCGGGCTGAACCCGCAGGGCCTGGTACCGGTGCTGCGCGACGGCGATGCGGTGCTGACTCAGTCGCTGGCGATCATCGAGTACCTCGACGAGGTGTATCCGCAGACGCCGCTGCTGCCGGCCGGAGCCGCGGCTCGCGCCGCAGTGCGGGCGATGGCGCTGTCGATCGCCTGCGACATCCATCCCATCAACAACCTGCGCGTGCGGCGCTACCTGGCGGACCCGCTCGGCCATGGTGACGCGGAGATCGACGCGTGGCAGCGGCACTGGATCGCCACGGGTTTCGCTGCGCTCGAGCAGTTCGTGCAGCGCGCGGGCAGCCTTGGCCGCCACTGCTTCGCCGACCAGCTGACCCTGGCCGACGTGCTGCTGGTGCCGCAGATGCTCAACGCGCGCCGCCTCGGGCTCGACCTGGCCCCCTTCCCGACGCTCGTCTCGATCGACGCCTGCCTGCGAGCCCTGCCAGCCTTCGCCGCCGCAGCGCCGCCCGACTGAGCAGCGACGGTCCGCCCGCGCGGTTCAGCCCGCTGCGGCGGCCGCGATCCAGTCGCTCGCGCGCTCGGCGATCATGATGGTCGGGGCATTGGTGTTGCCGCTGACGATGTCCGGCATCACCGAGGCGTCGACGACCCGCAGCCCCTCGAGGCCGTGCACCCGCAGCCGGGCGTCGACCACTGCGAGCGGATCGCCGGACGGGCCCATTCGGCAGCTGCCCACGGGGTGGTAGACCGTCTCGCCTTTGCGGCGCACCGCCGCGGCGAGCTCGTCTGCGGAGCGGATGGCGGCGCCGGGGAACACCTCGTCGCCCCGCAGCCGCGCGAACGCGGGCTGCTCGACGATCTCGCGCGACACGCGGATGCCCTCGATCGTCAGTGCCAGGTCCCGCGGCTCGGAGAGGTAGCGCGCCTCGATCCGCGGCGCGGCCAGCGGATCGTCTGACGCGAGCGTGACGCGGCCGCGGCTGGCCGGGCGCAGCGCGCAGGCGTGGATCGTGAAGCCGTGCCCGGGCAGGCGGTTGCGCCCGTGGTCGTCGAGCTGCGCCGGCACGAAATGCAGCTGCAGGTCGGGGCGCCCGTCGGTCGCCAGCGCGCTGCGCAGGAAGGCGCCGGCCTCGGCGAGATTCGATGCGCCGGGTCCGCGCCGGGTCAGCAG
>JBIIDW010000090.1:0-7246 GCA_044238215.1 Steroidobacteraceae bacterium | reverse complement strand
CCGCTGCGGAATGCGTGTCGGCAAAACCGCCCAGAGCTACACCGGTCAGCGCGCCGGTTGCGCCGTACCGACGCTCCAGCCATGCGGCGAGCAGCAGCAGTGTCGTCACCGTCGCGCTGAACGCCAGCGCCTGGCGGGGCTGGAATGCGCGACCGTCCGGTCCCGTGGCGCCGTCCTGGACCGGTTCGCGCCTCAGGCGCTGCAGGCCCAGGGCTCCGGAACCCAGCGCCGCAGCTCCCATCGCCAACAGGCCCGGCGCCAGGTTCGCCAGCAGCGCGGGCGCCACGAGCGCAAGCACGAGGCTCATCTGCAGCACCGTGGCCACGGACGACAGCGTTGCGGCCACCGCTGCGGCAGTGCCGAGCGCCGGCTGGGCGCTGGCGCGGGCGCCCATGGCGCCGATCGTCGCGGTGCTGGAGACGAAGCCGCCGAAGAGCCCTGCCAGCGGCAGGCCCCGGTTGGGGCCCAGCGCGCGCAGCGCGACGTAGCCGAACGCGTTCAGCACCAGCACGAGGACCGTGAGTCGCCAGATCAGGTGAGGGTTGATGACGCCCAGCGGGTCGACGGCACGGTCGGGCATCAGTGGCAACACCACCAGCGCAGCGCCGGCGAGCAGCATGGCGTCGAGGACTTCGCGATCCGTGAGGCTGCGGCGCGCGAAATCGTGCAGCGCACTGCGCGACGCCAGCAGCAGCGCGGTCAGCACGCCCAGCGCCGCGGCAAGCTGGGGCGCCTGGATCGCCAGCGCGCCCACGAGGAAGGTCACGAGCAGCGCCACCTCGCTCGTGATCCCGGGATCGGCCAGGCTCGAGCGCAGGTACGACACGACTGCCAGCGCACCGACGACGAGCGCGCCGGCGACTACCAGCGCCGGGCTGCCGAACTGCGCCGCAGCCGCGCCCGCGAGACCTACGAGCGCGTGGGTGCGAATGCCGCCGGGCGTGCCGACCGCGGCATCTTCCTTGCGCCGCTCGCGTTCGACGCCGATCAGCAGGCCGACGCCCAGCGCCACCACGAAGCCGGCCAGCGGCCCCTGCCACCAGGGATCCATCGTGGCGGGAACGGACGGCGCGACTGCGCCGACGCCTGCGCCGGCCGACCAAAGATTGACGCTCATGACCCGCGCGAGTCTACACGCGGGTCGCGCTCAGGGCGCGGGCGCTCCAGTGCTGCCGAACAGCCGCGCAAGCAGCCCGGGACGCCTTGCCTCCAGCGCCTCCGTGGCCGACTGCAGGCCGCGCCGTGCGCGCTCGCTGGCAGGATCGAGGGACAGTGCGTGCTCGAACCACGCCCGTGCGACGTCCGGCTCGCCACCCCGAAGGCGCGATTCCCCGTCGGCAACCGCGGCAGCCACCGCGCGTTCGATCTCCACCGGCGAGGACGGCCCGACCGCCACGGGACGCGCCGCGGTCATCGGCGGCGCAGCAGCTGCGTCGGGCACGGAGGGCGCAGCCTCGCCCGGCGACGCGAGGTTGTCGCGCCGCAGGGAGTCGAGTGCAAAGTAGCCGGCCACTGCCACGCACAGCAGCGCGGCGGCCGCCACCAGCCAGCGGGGCGAAGGCTGCAGCCCGGCACTGCGCACCGCGGGCAACGGTGACGGCATGCGCACCGCGGCAGCGGCTGCCGCCGCGGGCGCCACGGCCGCTGGTGCTACGGCCGGTGGTGCCGCAGCCGGTGGTGCCGTGGGCTGCACTGCCACGCGCTTGGCGGGCGGCGGGTCGACGATCCCGGGACTGGCCTCGCCGGTCGACCTGCTCGTGCCGATGGCCGCGCCGGCGTCCGGCGCCGGCGCCGGCGGGCGATACGCGCTGCGCGGTTGCTGGGGGACCACTGGCCAGGGAAAGGTGTCCTCGAGGGCCTCGCGAAACTCATCGCGCAGCCAGGCCATCGCCAGCATCGGATCCATGCCGCGCATCGGCTCGCCGCTCTCGAACGCCTGTCGCAGCCTCGCCGGCGGGCCGCCGCTCGCGGCGAGCATTTCCGTCGCGCGATCGATCACGTCGCTGATGTCGCGTGCGGCATGCTGACGCAGGTCGTGCGCGGATCCACCCGCTGCACCGAACCCGCAGAGCAGCGGCTCGCCCGTTGCCGAGGCGAGCACGCTGGTCGCGGCGAGCGTGCCGTGCGCCTGTCCCTGCGCGTGGCAGTGCGCGAGGGTCTCGGCGAGCCGCAGCGCGGCACGCAGTGCCGACATGCGTTGCCCGCCGTCGAACGCCAGCAGGCGTGCCGGCGCGGGTTCCACCGCCTGGACGATCCGGGCGCCCTCGACCTGGGGAACATGCGTGCGCAGCACGTGCGGACTGGCCAGGCGGTCCGCGAACGCCCGTTCGCGATGCAACTGCTCGAGCCAGCGCGGGTGACTGGCCGGCTCCGCCTCGATGACCCGCACCACGCGCTCACGGCCGGTTCGCGATTCGCGCGCCCGCCAGTAGCTGACGCCCGGGCCGGCCGCGAAGATCGGTTCCTGCAGCAGGAAGCGCAGCGACGCGACCGGCGCGGCAGCGCCCTGCTGCATGGCAGGGACGCCGCCCGTGGCGGCGCGGGCCGCGCCACTCTCGATGTCTGGAACCGCTGTAGGCAAGCAACACCCGTCCCGGTGCGATGAGAACGGGTTCATTCTCCACAACGGTCACGCGTACGGCGTTGCCCAGCGGACATAACGCGCGTCCGGCTGCGCGTTATGCCAAACGGCGCACGTTCCCGGAAGGCTCAGGCCACCGTGCCCGCTGCCCGCAGCGCGTCGATCTCGGTGGCGGAGAGGCCGATCGATTCGAGCACCTCGGCCGAGTGTTCCCCGGGGCTGGCGAGAAGACCGCCCTGGGTCGGCCGGCGACCGCCCATCTCGATCGGCAGGATCGGCAGCCGGGTCTCGCGACCGTCGGGGAGGCGCGTCGCGCCCAGCCCGCCGCTGGCCGCCAGGTGCGGATCGTCGAACATCTCCTCGGGCTTGCCGATCGGCGCGAACGGCAACCCCGTGCGTTCGAGGATGGGCACCAGTTCGGCCTTGGTGTAGCCCTTGAACAGTTCGCGGACCCGCGGCAGCAGCACGTCGCGCGCAGCGACCCGGTCGTTGTTGAGCCTGTAGCGCGGATCGGCGCCGAGTTCCGTGAGTGCGAAGGACTCGCAGAACTTCTGCCACAGCCCGTCGGAGACGATGCCGACGAACACGTGCTCGCCGTCGCGCGTCTCGAACACGTCGTAGATCGCCCAGGCCGAGATGCGCACCGGCATCGGCTTCGCGGGCTGCCCCGTCACCGCCATCTGCGCCATGTGCTGGCCCACCAGGTAGACCGTGGTCTCGAACAGCGCGCTGCTGACCTTCTGCCCGCGACCCGTGCGATGACGCTCCTCGATGGCGGCCATGACCGCGATGACGCCGAACATGCCGCCGGTGACGTCGATCACCGACGTGCCCGCGCGCAGCGGCCGGCCCGGCGGACCGGTCATGTAGGCGAGCCCGCCCATCATCTGCGTGACCTCGTCGAGCGCCGTGCGGTTCTCGTAGGGACCCGGCAGGAAACCCTTCTCGGAACAGTAGATGAGTCGCGGGTTCAACGCCGAGAGGGCCTCGTAGCCGAGGCCGAGCTTGTCCATGGCTCCGCTGCGGAAGTTCTCGACGACCACGTCGGCCTGCGCGCAAAGACGCCGCGCGAGCGCGAGACCCTCCGGCGCCTTGAGGTCGAGGCAGAGGCTCTTCTTGTTGCGGTTGTACATCGGGAAGTAGCCGGCGCCCGAGCCCTTCAGCAGGCGAGTGGAGTCGCCGCCGATCGGCTCGATCTTGATGACCTCGGCACCCAGTTCGACGAGTATCGCGCCCACGGCCGGACCCATGACCATGTGGGTGAACTCGACCACCCGGATGCCGGCCAGCGGCAGCGCCGCGCCCTGCGTGTCGTTCATCGTCTGCTACCTCATGCTGCGGGCCGCGAGGCCGGCTGGAAGCCGAGCGGCAGGCCCGCGTCCGGCGTGAAACCGTAGAGTTCCTCGGCCGGCAGCGCCTCGCGCAGGATGTTGCGCACGGCCAGCAGCTTCGGCAGGTCGATGCCCGTGCGCAGCCCCATGGCCTCGAGCATGAACACCAGATCCTCGGTGACGATGTTGCCCGATGCTCCGGGTGCGAACGGGCAACCGCCGAGCCCGGCCATCGAGCTGTCGAAGGTCGTGATGCCGACCTCGAGGCCGGCGATCACGTTCGCGAGGCCGAGCCCCCGCGTGTTGTGCAGGTGGAGGCCCGACAGCGCGTGTTCGCCCAGCGTCGACCTGACGCGCCGCACGAGGTCCTTGACCTGCGCTGGGTTCGCATAGCCCGTGGTGTCGGCGAGACCGACTTCGTCGCAGCCGGCGGCCATCAGCTGCTCGCCCAGCGCCACCACGCGCTCGGGCGGCACCACGCCCTCGAGCGTGCAACCGAAGGCGGTCGACAGCCCCCCCTCGAACTTCGGCCGGGAGGACGCGGGCAACGTGCGCAGCAGCGCGGCGATTCCCCTCGCTTCGTCGATCATCTGCGCGTGTGTCCGGCGCACGTTCTTGAGGCTGTGCGTCTCCGACACCGACAGCGGCAGCGTCAGCTTGTGCGCACCTGCGGCGACCGCGGCCTCGGCACCCTTGAGGTTCGGCACGAGCACCGCCACCGTGAGGCCCGGGATCGCCGCAGCATGGCGCACGACGTCGCCGGTGTCGGCGAGCTGCGGCAATACCCTGGCCGGCACGAAGCTGCCGACCTCGATCTCCCGTACGCCTGCCGCGAACAGCGCGTCCACCCAGGCCTTCTTCGCCTCCAGCGGCATGATGCTCTGGATGCTCTGCAGGCCGTCGCGCGGCCCCACTTCGCTGATCAGGATGTCCATTGGCCTCAGTCCAGGTAGATCCACGGTCGTGCCGCGCGGTCGTTGCGACGAAACGCCTCGATCGCCGCCCGCTGCTTGAGCGTCAGGTCGATGGCGTCGAGCCCCTCGAGCAGCATGTCGCGCGACTCGTCGTCGAGTTCGAAAGCGGATTCCAGCCCGCCGCCGCGCACCCGCATCGCACGCAGGTCGACCATAACGGGGTGGCCCGCCGGGTCCTGCTGCACCCATTCGGCGAGCGCGGCGACCTCCGCCGCGGGAAGCCGCGCCGGAACGATGCCGTTGCGCACGCAGTTGCCGAAGAAGATCGGCGCGAAGCTCGGCGCGATCACCGCGCGGATGCCGTACTCGTGCAGGGCCCACACAGCGTGCTCGCGGCTCGAACCGCAGCCGAAATTCTCGCCGCCCAGGAGGATGCGCGTGCCCGCGTAGGCCGGCTGGTTCAGCACGAATTCCGGGTTGGGGTCGCGGCTGCCGATGGCGAGGTAGCGCCAGCCGGCGAACAGGCCGGCAGACAGGCCGGTCTTGGACACCGATTTCATCTCTCGCGAAGGGATGATGATGTCGGTGTCGATGTTCGCGCGAAGCAGCGGCGCGGCGACCGCGGTGAGCGTATCGAACTTTTCCATGGCGTCAGGCGCCCTGCGCCGCCGGTGCGGTGGCCAGCAGCTCGCGCACGTCGGCGATGCGGCCCGCGATCGCGCTGGCCGCGACCGTCTCGGGGCTCGCGAGGTGCGTACGGGTCTCCGGCCCCTGGCGGCTCTCGAAGTTACGGTTCGTCGACGACACCACGCGCTCGCGCGGCCCGAAGCTCTCGCCGCCGGCGAAGAAGCACATCGAGCAGCCTGAGTCGCGCCATTCGAAACCCGCCTCGGTAAACACGCGGTCGAGGCCCTCCTCCTCGGCCTGGCGCTTGACCGAGCGGGAGCCCGGTACGCAGATCGCGCGCACGCCGTCGGCGACGCGCCGGCCGCGCAGCACCGCGGCGGCGCGCCGCAGGTCGGAGATGCGGCTGTTGGTGCAGGAACCGATGAAGGCGGCGTCGATCGCCAGGGCCGAGAGCGCCGTGCCGGGCTCGATGCCCATGTAGCGCAGCGCGCGCGCATGACCTTCGGCCGCGGCACCCGCGCCCTCGACCGCGGGAACGACCGCGGTGACCGGCAATGCGTGCTGGGGGCTCGTGCCCCAGGTGACCATGGGCGCGAGGCCATCGACGTCGATGACGATCTCGCGGTCGAAGGTCGCGCCGGCGTCGGTGTGCAGGCTGCGCCAGTGCGCCACGGCGCGCTCCCAGGCCTCGCCCTTGGGTGCGTAGGCGCGGCCTTCGAGGTAAGCGAAGGTCTTGTCGTCGGGCGCGATCAGCCCGGTCATCGCCGAGAATTCCGTCGCCATGTTGCAGAGCGTGAGCCGTGCCTCGATCTCCAGCGACTCGACCGCGCTGCCTGCGTACTCGACGGCGTAGCCGTTGCCGCCGGCTGAGCCCTCGCGCGCGATCAGTGCCAGCGTGAGGTCCTTGGCGCCCACGCCCGGCGGCAGCCGCCCCTCGAAACGGACCCGCATGGTCTTCGGCTTGCCGACGCGCAGCGTGCCCGTCGCGAGCGCGTGCTCGGCCTCCGTCGATCCGATGCCCCAGGCCAGCGACCCCACCGCGCCCTGCGTGCAGGTGTGGCTGTCGGGGCAGACCACGGTCGCACCGGGCAGCACGATGCCGAGTTCAGGGGAGATCACGTGAACGATGCCCTGCAGCGGGTCGTCGACGTCGAACAGACGGATGCCGGCGGCACGTGCCGCGGCGCGGGTCTCGAGGATGAAGGCCTTGCCGCCAGGCATCCGCGTGTCGTCGCCGCGCCCGGGAAACGTATCGACGATGTGGTCCATCGTGCAGAACACGCGACCGGGATCGATCACCGGGCGCCCGGCGGCCGCGAGGCTCTTGAGCGCGACGGAACCGGTGCGCTCGTGCAGGAATATCCGGTCGATGGCGAGCAGGGCCGTGCCGCCGCCCAGGTCGCGGACGACGTGCTGCTGCCAGATTTTCTCGAAGAGGGTCAGCGACATCTCGGCTTGCGCTCCAGCCGCGCCGGCGCGCGCCCGCGCGTTACAAGGCTGGAGGAATTGGTCGGGGCGCCGAGATTTGAACTCGGGACCCCTTGCACCCCATGCAAGTGCGCTACCAGGCTGCGCCACGCCCCGACCGTTGATCCAGCTGACGCGCGGATGGGGAAAGCCCGCGCCCAAGTCCACATGATAGCGCGTTCAGCGCCGGAGGATGCGCAGGATGTCCTCGAGTTCGATACGCAGCTGCTTGACGATCTGCTGGCTCTGGCTCACGTCGCTGCGGGCTTCCTCGCCCTGCAGCTTGTTGCGCGCGCCGCCGATCGTGAAACCCTGTTCGTAGAGCA
>JBIIDW010000089.1:0-7250 GCA_044238215.1 Steroidobacteraceae bacterium | reverse complement strand
AGGATGACGCTGGACTCGCCTGCTGACAGGACCCTCATTCCCCTGTCGAATGCATCGCCGAGCGCAGGGACCGCGCACGAAATCCGCGACACCTGGGTTTGGGAATTCTCGGAAGAAGCCATTCCGCTGGATGAGAGAATCGGCTCTTCCAGCGCCAACCGCGCCGCGTAGGGCCCACGGCTGGTAATAAGCGACTCCTAGAGACCGTGCCAACACGGCTGCAACGATTGGAGGGGCATGCGCTTGGCCCCCATTTAGGCCGGATCAAGAAGAGTAAACCCGGCCGCGCCCTGAGGATTTCGAGCTTGCGCTCACCCAGGCGACCGCCAGGCTTCGCGGCTCCGGCAGGCCTTGCGATCGAACCCGCCGGACCAGATCGATCCCCGCCGGGGTCGCCGGTGGTCTCCGTCGAGATCGAGGCGGTGCATTCGAGGCGCGCACGCATCATCGGCTGGCGGGAGCTTCGGGATACGACGCAGTGGCGTCGCGGATGGGTCTGACGGCGGGCGGCGAAAGCTTCCTGTTATCCTTCCGCGCCTGATGGACCCCTCGTTGAGGCTCCGTCCCCAGCGACAAAGGAGGCCCGATCCAGTGCTCCGGACGAATGGCAGCAGATCGAGGATGCTGTGTGTCATCACGGCCTGTCTGCTGACGGCCAACCTTGCCAGGGCCGATGTGCACCTGCCGGCGCTCGTCGGTAGCGGCATGGTGCTGCAGCGCGACGCGAAGATCCGGATCTGGGGTTGGGCGGATCCAGGCGAAGAAGTGCGGATCGCCTTCCAGGGCGAGCACTTCAAGGTCAGGGCAGATCAACAGGGGCGATGGTCAACGTCGCTTGGGCCTTATCCTGCCGGCGGGCCATACGACATGACTGTGGCCGGTGGGAACACGCTCACGCTTCAGGACATTCTGATCGGCGACGTTTGGCTGGCCTCGGGCCAGTCGAACATGGAATGGCCAATCAAAGGCGTGCGGGGTGACATCGATAATGCGGATGTCGAGATCGCTGGCGCAAATTTCCCTCGGATCCGATTGTTTCGTGTCGAGCAGAAAACCGCACCGAAGCCCGAGTCGCGGGCTGCAGCCAGCGGATGGCATGCCGTCACGCCGGATCGCGTAGCCGACTTTTCCGCGGTCGCCTATCTTTTCGGGCGGGAACTCCACCAGCGCTATCAGGTGCCGATCGGTCTCATCCAGGCGGCCTGGGGAGGCACTGTTGCGGAGGCATGGATGAGCGAGGCCGCGTTGCGGCGCTTTGCCGACTTCCAGGAACCGATCAGGGCATTGGCCGGCGCGAGCACTTCCGCGCGGGCCGAGCACGAACTCTACGCCCAGCAGAAGGCCGATTGGTATCGAAGCCATGCGCTCGACGATCGCGGCCGCGCAGCCGGTATTGACGTCTGGGCGGCTCCCGACTTTGACGCCAGCCGCTGGCCGACACTCGCGCTGCCGCGGAGACGGGTCGATTGCGGCGAGGACTTCGGCGGCTACTCCGGAGTGGTGTGGTTTCGACGCACCATCAACGTCCCGCCCGATCAGCTCGGCAAGCCGATGCTCCTGAAACTTGGGAACCTCGTTCAGCAGGACGTAAGCTTCCTGAACGGGCACAAGATAGGCGAATCGCAAGGCTTCGGGACTCCTCGAAGGTACGTTGTACCCGCCAGGCACGTCGTTGCTGGGGAAAACACGCTCGTTGTTCGGCTCACGGGGATCAATGAGCCTTCCTTTTCGTGTACGGCGATGGTCGGCCCAGCGGAGCAGATGAGCGCCGAGATCGGTGCAACAAAAATCGCGCTCGATGGAACCTGGTCGTATATGCCCGGCCCCGACCTTGGTGATTTCCCCAAGGCCAAGTCGACGATGCTCGCAGCAAACCCTTCCCCGAACACTCCCACTGCTCTGTACAACGGCATGATCAGCCCGATCGTGCCAATGCGAATAAAGGGGGTGATCTGGTACCAGGGTGAGGCCAACGCAGATCGGCCCGTGCAGTACCGGACCCTGTTCCCCGCACTCATCGAGGATTGGCGACGCCAATGGGGGTACCCGTTTCCGTTCCTGTTTGTGCAACTCGCGGGCTTCGGCGCGAACAAGCCCGAACCCGCCGAGTATCCGTGGGCGGAACTGCGCGAAGCACAAGGCATGGCCTTGTCGCGCGTGGCCACCGGCATGGCCACAGCCATCGACATAGGCAACCCGCAGGATATTCATCCCACCAACAAGCAGGACGTTGCCCGTCGGCTGGCACTGGCCGCCGCAAAGGTCGCCTATGGCGAAGATATCGTCTTCTCTGGGCCTACGTATCGATCCATTCAGGTAGAGGGGAACCGTGCGCGCATCCGGTTCTCCAACCTTGGCTCCGGGCTGTCGATCAAGGACAACTATGGTTATGTGCGGGGTTTTGAGATTGCAGCTTCCGATGGACGGTTTCGCTGGGCTCAAGCGGAGCTGGACGGTCAGGACATACTGGTCTTCAACAAAGAAGTTGCGACGCCCATTGCCGTGCGCTATAGCTGGACAAACACTCCGGATGGAAATGTCTATAACAGGGAAGGCCTGCCGGCGATTCCATTCAGGACCGATGCGCCAGCGCCGCCGGGGGAATCGCCCTGATCAGGCATCCGTTCACGCCGCGGCCGGATCGGTGGACGCCGGTCGCGGGACCCGCCGTGACCGACACGGCCTCAGGTCCGTCCTCAATCGTCGCTTCGAGGTTTCGATACATGCCAGCATCTGCTAGTCCTGGTCGTCGGGCCTGGTTGCCCTGGGCGCTCGCCTCCTGCTTTTTCCCGGCACTGACGCTCGCCGCGTCCCCCGAGATCGGGGCGTGGGGTTTCGATATCTCCGGCAAGTACACGGCCGTACGCCCGGGCGACGATTTCTTCCGCTATTCGGGCGGCGGATGGATGGGGCGCGAGACGCTGCCGGCCGATCGGACCCGCTGGGGCACCTTCGACAAGCTCGCCGACCGCGCGAGCCTCGATACTCGCAGGATCATCGAGGACCTTGCGGCGAATCCGGCTGCCGAAGGAACTCCGCAGCGTAAGGTCGGTGATTTCTACCGTGCCTTCATGGACACCGCGACGATCGATGCTCGCGGCCTCGCGCCCGCGCAGCCGGTGCTCGACGAGATCCGCCGGCTGTCGTCGCATGACGACGTCGGGCGGCTGATGTACCGGCCGGATGTCCGGGTAAACGCCCCCATCGTCGGCAGCGTCTCGATCGACCAGAAAAATCCTGATCGGTACGTCGTCGTCTTCACACATGCAGGTCTGGGTCTGCCCGAGCGGGAGTTCTACCTGCGCGACGACGCGCAGTTCCGCGAGATACGCGAGCAGTACCGCGGGCACCTCGCGAGACTGCTCGAACTCGGGGGCATCGCACGCGGACCGGAAGCCGCGGGCGCGGCTCAGCGCATCCTGGCGCTCGAGACCGAGATCGCAAGGCGCCACTGGCCGATCGCCCAGCGCAGGGAGCGTGAGCTCACCTACAACCTCAGGTCGCGCGCGCAGCTGCTCGAGATGACCAAAGGGTTCCCCATGGCGGAGGCCCTGGAGTCCGCTGGGTTTGGCAAGGTGCCGGAGTTCGTCGTGCGCGAGGCTGACGCGATGGCGCCGCTGGCGACCCTGTTCCGGCAGACCCCCGTCGCCACGTGGCGCGAGTACCTCGCCTATCACTACCTGCGCAGCAAAGCGCCCGTGCTGCCCCAGTCCCTGGACGACGAGGTGTTCGCCTTCTACGGCCGGCAGCTGAACGGCCAGCCAGAGCAGCGACCGCGCTGGAAGCGCGCCGTCGACGAGGTCAACGACACGCTCGGCGAAGCCGTCGGCCAGACCTATGTCGCGCGCCACTTCAGCCCCGCGGCCAAGGCGCAGATGGCCTCGCTCGTCGAGAATCTGAGCAAGGCCTACGCGCAGCGGATCCGTGCGTTGCCCTGGATGACCGAGCAGACCAAGCAGGTCGCTCTCGAGAAGCTTGCCTCGTTTCGGCCGAAAATCGGCTACCCGGACCGTTGGCGCGACTACTCCGGGCTCGAGGTGTCGGCCTCAGACGCCTTCGGCAATGCCCGGCGCGCCTCATTGTTCGAGTGGCAGCGCGAACTGGCACGGCTCGACAAACCCACGGACCGCGACGAGTGGTTCATGACGCCGCAGACGGTCAACGCCTACTACAACCCGGTGTTCAACGAGATCGTGTTTCCGGCCGCTATCCTGCAGCCGCCGTTCTTCGATCCCGCAGCCGATGCGGCCGTCAACTACGGCGCCATCGGCGGCGTGATCGGCCACGAGATGGGTCACGGTTTCGACGACCAGGGCTCGAAGTCGGACGCGCGCGGCGTGCTGCGTACCTGGTGGAACGAGCGCGACGAGGCGGCCTTCAGGCAGCTCGGCGACCGCCTCGCGGAGCAGTATTCGCAGTTCGAGCCTTTGCCCGGCCTGCGCCTGAACGGGCGGCTGTCGCTCGGCGAGAATATCGGTGACCTCGGCGGTCTGTCGGTGGCGTTTGAGGCCTACCGGCTGTCGCTCGACGGGCGCAGCGCGCCTGTCACGGACGGCATGACGGGTGACCAGCGCTTCTTCCATGGCTGGGCGCAGGTCTGGCGGACGCTGTTCCGTGAGCAGCGTCTTCGCAATCAGATCATGACTGGGCCGCACAGTCCGGCGGAATTCCGGGTCAACGGCGTCGTGCGCAACATCGACGCGTGGTACGAGGCTTTCGACGTCCAGCCGGGCGACAAGCTCTACCTTCCGCCGGAGCAGCGTGTCCGGATCTGGTGATCCGCGCGGCTACGCCTCCGCGCGCGTTCTGCGTGCCATTGAGACCCTGGACTTGATGGCGGGGAGTCGGGCTGCGGCGAGCCACGGTCCTGTGCTTGTGGAAGTGGAGCAATCCTCTCGACGCGAAACCCTCGACCGCTTCCGGTGCCCGACGGCTGAATGACCTCACGGGCCTTCGGTCTGGCGCGCGCGTGCCGGCTGAGCAGACTGTGCCGGTGTCTGCGGGCGACGTATTGGCGGATTTCAACCTCGCGAGGGCAGCTGCGGTGGGGCGCAAGCACCTAGGTTCAAGTTGCGATGTTCAATGCCCAGCGCCGCAAATATCGTAGGTCGCTGCCGCGTCGTTCATCTACTTTGACCGGGTTGATTGCTCGGGGGAGCCGAAAATGCTGGAAACCCTTGCGATAATTCTGATCGTGCTCTGGATTCTGGGTTTGGTGACGTCCTACACGTTGGGCGGCCTGATCCACATCCTGCTGGTGATAGCCATCGTCGCATTGATCTTCAGGCTGCTGCGCGGCCGAAGCCTTTGACCTGAGCCCGTAAGGCGGCGCCCCTCAGACTTGGGGGGCGTGCGTCCGTTGCCTGTTCCGTGGATTGGCTGGTCATCGCAGGCAGTTGTTCGGGGGGGGTTGGCGACCACGGCCGATGAGTCGCTACACTCCGGATATGACTGGATGTGTCGCCCGATGGACATCAGGGTAATCCCATGCGCAACTCGATGACTGGCCTCCTCCTGCTGTCGCTCGGCGCGAGCTTGGCACTTGCGGCGCCGCAGCCGCGTACCGAGGCGAAGGCTGCTGCCGTCGCGCCGCCCGCTGCCAAGGCGGCGAGCGCCTGCCCGGCGTTCCTCAACCAGGACTTTCGCAAGCTGCGCAGTCGGGACACCGTCAACCTGTGTCGCGATTTCCCCGGCAGGGCGCTGCTGATCGTCAACACCGCGAGCCACTGCGGATACACCTCGCAGTTCAAGGGACTGCAGGCGCTGCACGAGCGCTACAAGGACAAGGGCCTCGTGGTCGTTGGTTTCCCGTCGGACGACTTCCGTCAGGAAGCCAACGACGAGGCGGAGACCGCCGAGGTCTGCTTCGTGAACTATGGCGTCACGTTCACGATGCTGTCGCCGACCGCGGTGACCGGGCGCGACGCCAATCCGGTGTTTGCCGAGTTGGCGCGCCAGCAGCGTGCACCACGCTGGAATTTCAACAAGTATCTGGTCAGTCCCGAGGGCAGGGTCACCGCCTACTTCGACAGCGGCACTGCACCCGGGTCGCCGCAGCTCGGCCAGGCCATCGCCGCGCTGCTGCGCTGAGTGCTGGCGCCGACGGCGGGCACCCACTCGCACGGCGGCGCCGAACGGGCGGTTCGGATCAGCGCTTCATCTTCGGGAGTCCCAGTCGCGCGCGCTCGGCGTCGACATGGTCCCGCGAGCGGTTGAGCAACGCCTCGTATCCTGGCTCGCCCACCAGAGGCTCGAGCATGCCGTCGTTCGGCTCCGGTGCTCCGTACAGCGGGATGGTCGGCACCGCGTCCGCAAGACGCAGCGCCTCCTCGTGCCTGCCGCTCACGGCGAGATACGCCAGCTGCCGGGCGGCGTGCATCGGTTCCATGCCCAACTGCCTGACCCCGTCGCCGGGCTGTGCAGCGAACAGTTCCGACTCCAGTGGTGCCAGCCAGCGTGCGGCAGCAGCCTCGTCGCCGAGCTGCCGCTGTGCCCAGCCGAGCACGAGTGCGGCGGGCATCGATCCATAGCCTCGCGCCTTGGGATCGGCGGCCAGCTCTGCCTCGAGCAGCGGCACTGCGGCCCGCGGCTCACCTGCCTCGACCAGCATCATGGCGCGTCCGACCCGCGAAATCGCATCGCCGGGGCGCGCCGCGACGGCGCGTTCCATGTATCCCACGGCGGCCCGGGCATCGCCACGCGCGCGCCAGGTATGCAAGCTCGCCGTTGCCCCAGGCCTCGTAAATTCCGCCCTTGTCGAGTTCCACGAGCTGACGGAACAATGCTTCGGCCCGGTCGATCTCGCCGAGAAACGCCAGCAGCCAGCCATGGCGGAACAGGGCGCGCGGGTTGCGGGGGCCCTCGCGCAGGTATCGCTCGCCGAGCGCGTAGGCCTCCTCTACTCGACCGGCCTGGTGGAGCGTGGTGATCAGCAGTCCGGCGGCGCCGTGCGACGGGTCGGCAGCGACCGCGGCCTGCAGCGCATCGAGAGCCCCTTCGCGGTTGCCATCCTTCAGCCGCTGGGAGGCGACGCTCGCCCATTCACCGGCTGTGCGGGGCGCCGGGGGCTCGTCGCCGGCGAGAGCGGATGCGAACGCCAGCAACAACAGGAGGTGCCAGCGCGAATGCTGTCGCCTGTCTCGATTGACACCGCGGGCCATGTGGGGCCTAGCTGATCGCAGAGGCGCTGCGCGCGCGCTCTCGCAACTGGAACTTCTGGATCTTGCCGGTGCTGGTCTTGGGGATGGCCT
>JBIIDW010000088.1:0-7254 GCA_044238215.1 Steroidobacteraceae bacterium | reverse complement strand
CACGCACCCGGGCATCGCCTGGTTCCAGAAGCGCCACGAGTGGCAGCGCTGCCGCGCCTACGTCACCTCGACGGCGCACGTGCGCTTCCCGTTCGGCATCGACCGGCTGATGCACAACATCATGGAACACAACGCGCACCACCTGAACCCGCGCATTCCGATGTACACGCTGCGCCGCGCCCAGAAGGCGCTCAGCGAGAAGTTCCAGGACCAGTACCAGTCGTACCAGATGACCTGGCGGACCTACGTCGATTGCGTCCGCCGCTGCAAGCTCTACGACTACGCCAACCATGCCTGGCTCGATTTCCGCGGCCAGGTGACCTCGCGCGTCGACATCATGCTGCCGCCCGGCGGCACCGCCGGCGAGCAGGCCAAGGTGGCCGCGGCGGCCTGAGCTCAGTCGGCCTCCACTGCTGCGCCGACTCTCAGGACGGCGCCGGGCGGGGCGATCACCAGCGCGTTCTGGCCGAAGGTCACGCCCTTCAGGTTGGCGTCGTAGCGGTGTGACCGCAGCGCCGGCAGTGGGTCGGCGCCCGGCTCCCCGGTGGACGGATCCAGGGTCGTCACGACGCAGCGCGTGCACGGCTTCACCAGCCGCAGCGTAACCTCGCCGCAGCGCAGTTCCCGCAGCTCGTCCTCGGCCCACTCGGTCCAGCCCTCGATCACGACGTTGGGCCGGAAGCAGGCCATCGGCGGCGACGTGCCCATCCAGCGTCCGAGCGCTGCGAGCGACGAAGTCGAGCAGACGAGCACCGGGAATCCGTCCGGGAACGCGACCGGGGCCGGCAGGCCACCGGTCCAGCGACGGTCAGGTGCGCGCACCGTTGCCGCGTCGGCGAGCACCAGTGCGGCGGCCGTGCCGAGTACCGTCGAGATCCAGTCATTGCCCGCGGCATCCGCCACGCGTGCGTCGACCTCGTCGTTCCAGATCCGCACCTTCCTGCGCCGTTCCGCGACGTCCGCGCGCAGCTGGAGGTCGGGCAGGCCGGCGAAGCCGAGCGTCACGCCCGCATCGGGCATCAACCGCGTCCGGACGCGGGCCAGCGCAGGATGGGTGCGCTGGGTGAGGAAGCGGCCTGCGGCGTCCACCACCATCCAGCGGCGGTCGCCGTCGAGCCCGCGCGCGTCGATCCTGCAGGCGTCCGGCGAGACGCCGGCGCAGGCCTTCACGGGATAGACGTGCAGCGAGCGGATGCGGGCGATGGCGACCATCCGCGAAGCCTAGGCCCTGTGCTGCGGCGCCGCCAGCGGCGCAGGCGTCGGACCGCGGGCCGGAGTGCGGTCGCGCGGCGGTTGTCCGCGGGGCCGCGTCCGGGTGAAGATCGACGCCGCCACGGGGTCGCGGCAGTCGCCGCGGGTGGCCAGGGAGGGTCGGAGATGACGCAGACGATTTCGCGCCGCGAGGCACTGGCGGGTTCGATCGGCATGATGATGGCGGGCGGCGCGATGACGGCGTCAGCCGCGGCGATCGCACGGCTCAACCTCGAGGACCGGGCGGCCCGGCCGCGCATCATGGCGAAGGTCAAGGGGACGCTGTCGGGCGACACGGTCTACACCTTCTGCCGGCTGCACCTCTACCTGTGGCTCAACGGCGGCAATCTCAAGCCGATGCTGACCATGCAGAACCTCAACGCCAGTACGTGGCGGCAGCTGCCCAACGGCAACTACGCCGGCACGGTGTACGAGGTGGGGGTGTACACGAAGTTCGATACCGACGAGGTCGTCGAGGAATGGGAAAACCCGGTGACGGGCGAGAAGCGCAAGATCTGGCAGTTCATCGGCGGACCGCTGTCGGTCCAGTTCGGACCCGAGGGCATCGTCACCGGGCCCGAGGCGACGCTCAAGCCGAAGGAGATGCGCATGGACGTGCTCGGCGACACCCTGATCATGCCGAACCAGTCGGCATTCTCGTTTCCGAATCCGTTCACGCCCGACAAGTGGCCGAAGGAGGCCGGCGAGCCCACGTACTGGTGGGACTCACACTACATGCACTCGACCAGCGTTGCCGCGGTGCTGGACCCGAACATCCAGACTGCGCCGGCCACGGTGCAGTTCCAGAACCTGGTCAGCTTTCATCCCTGGCTGGGTATGGGGAAGACTCCGGGCCGTACCTATGGCAAGGGCCTCGGGGCCAAGCTGCCCAGCCTCGATGACCTTCCGAAGCCCGTGCGCGCCGCACTCGAGCGCAAGACGCCCGAGATCTTCGACCTGAAGGGCTGGACCAAGCCGCGCAATGACTTCGCCGAGTACATGATGGAGCGCGGGCCGGCACGCTGAGCCCGCGCCGCGCTCAACCTGCGCGCTTCACCCAGTCGAGCAGCAGGTCGTGGGCGCGCTGCGCCCGCGGCGCGGCCGCGTGGTTGATCACCGCGACGACGGCGTAGCGTCTGCCGCTGTCCGCGTGCACGTAGCCCGCGATTGCGCGCACGTCGACCAGCTGGCCGGTCTTGACGTGCGCCGCGCCGATCGCGGCGCGGCGCGTGCGTGTCGTGCCGTCGACGCCCATGATCGGCAGCGACGCGAGGAACTCGGGCATCAGCGGGCTGCGCCAGGCCTCGGCCAGCAGAGACGCGAGGCTGGCCGGAGCGATGCGCTCGATCCTCGACAGGCCGGAGCCGTTCTCGATGACCAGCTCGGGCGCGGGCACGCCGCGCGCGGCGAGCAGCCGGCGCACCGCCGCAGCACCGTGCGTCGTGCTGCCCGGCTGGCCGGAGTCCTCGGCACCGAGCGTCAGCAGCAGCTGCCGCGTCATCACGTTGTTGCTGAACTTGTTGATGTCGCGGACCACCTGCGACAGGGGCGGTGACTCGTGCCGCGCCACCGGCTGCGCGCCGGGCGGCACCGGGCCCTCGCGCAGGCCGCCTTCCCAGCGGCCGCCGGAGTCTTCCCACAGCGCGCGGAAGGCAGCCGCGAAATAGGCGGAGTGATCGAGCGCATTGACGGGCCAGCTGCGCACGCCGCAGGCACCCGGATAGCGGCCGGCAAACCGCGGCGCCAGCGGATCGGCAAGGTCGCCGCGCAGCGCGCCGCGCCAGTCGCCGCAGCCTCCTGCCGCCAGCGGCACGCCGGCCGGCAGGCGCAGCCCGGCGAGCGGCGGCGTGGGCACGATGCGCGCGATGCCGGCGACAGGGTCCGGCACGAATTCGAACGACACGGTCTTGAAGTTCAGCAGCAGCGCGTCCGGGCCGGCGTTGTACGGGCGGTCGCCCTCGCCGTCGAACTCCGCAGGGTCGTGGTCCAGCGGCTCGTACACGCCCTTGTCGAGCAGCAGGTCGCCGCGTATCTCGCGGATCCCGGCACCGCGGATGCGGCGCACGAGCAGCCAGAGGTCCTCGATCACCAGCGCGGGATCGCCGCTGCCGCGGAACGCGAGGTCGCCGCGCAGCACGCCGTCGACGGGAGCCGTCGAGGCCAGCACCTCGGTGCGCCAGCTCCACGCCGGGCCGAGCCGGTTGAGCGCGGCCCAGGTCGTCACCAGCTTCATCGTCGAGGCCGGGTTGCGCGGTACGTCGGGGTTGTCGGAGCCCTCGAGCGCGCCGCCGTCCAGCGGCAGCACGACGAAGGACGCCGCGGCGCGGGGAATGCCGGCGGACGCCAGCGCCTGGGCATAGCCTGGCGGCTCAGCGGCGTCGATCGTCTCCGGGCCGGCGCCGCAGGCCGAGGCGAGGATCAGCACGGCCCGCGCGAGCGGGCCCGGGTGTCGTCGGTGTCTCTGCATGGCGCGAGTGTCACGGTCGCGCTCGCCCGCGGCAAGGGTGGCGGAGCAGGCGCCGTCGCGACAGAATCGTCGCCCTCCGCGCGATCTTCCGCGCAGCCATGGAGCAGGCCGTGCAGCAGCTTCCCGACGCGCCCCTGCGCGACCTGTGCGAGCGCGCCTTCGGCAGCCGGTTCGTCGCGGCGCTGCCCGGCGATCCTGATCCCTGCAACGTCGTGCGCCAGGTGCCGGGCGCCTGTTACTCGCAGATCGCGCCGACGCCCGTCGCGCGGCCGCGGCTTCTGGCGTGGTCGGAGGCGCTCGGCGCCGAACTCGGCATCGCCCGTCCGGCCGCGGCAGATGCGCCGGCGGTCGAGGTGCTGGCCGGCAACCGGCTCATTGCGGGCATGCAGCCCTTCGCCGCGCGCTATGGCGGCCATCAGTTCGGCCATTGGGCGGGCCAGCTTGGCGACGGCCGTGCGATCACGCTGGGCGAGCTGCTGGCCGACGGTTCGCCGGGGTCCGGGTGGGAGCTGCAGCTGAAGGGTGCGGGGCCGACGCCTTACTCACGTCACGCCGACGGGCGCGCGGTGCTGCGCTCGTCGCTGCGCGAATTCCTCTGCAGCGAGGCCATGCATGCGCTCGGCGTGCCCACCACCCGGGCGCTCAGCCTGGTGGCGACCGGCGAGCCGGTCGTGCGCGACATGTTCTACGACGGCAACCCGCGGCCCGAGCCCGGCGCCATCGTCTGCCGCGCTGCGCCGAGCTTCGTCCGCTTCGGCAACTTCGAGATCCACGCGGCGCTGGGCGAGGAAGAGGCGCTGCGGCGACTCGCTGGCCACGTGCTCGAGCGCCACTTTCCGTGGCTCGGCCCCCCGGGGCGCGATGCCTGGGTCGCGATGTTCCGCGAGGTCTGCGCGCGCACGGCGGTGACGGTCGCGCACTGGATGCGCGTCGGCTTCGTGCACGGCGTGATGAACACCGACAACATGTCCATCCTCGGGCTGACGATCGACTACGGTCCCTACGGCTGGCTCGAGGGCTACGACCCGCAGTGGACGCCCAACACGACCGACGCGCAGGGTCGCCGCTACTGCTACGGTAACCAGCCGCAGATCGCGCTGTGGAATCTCGCCCGGCTCGGCGGCGCGCTGCTGCCGCTGGTCGGCGATCGCGAGCCGCTGCAGGCGGGCCTCGAGCATTTCCGTGAGATCTTCGAAACGACGCACCGCGGCATGCTCGCCGCGAAGCTCGGGCTCGCGGCGCTCGAACGCGACGGCGACGACGCGCTGCTCGACGGACTGTTCGGGCTGCTCGGCGCCGTCGAGACCGACTTCACGCTGTTCTTCCGCGGCCTCGCGCGCGTGCCGCCCGACGGCGCCCCGGCTGCGCGGCTCGAGCCGCTGCGCGCGGCGTTCTACGACCCGCAGGCACTGGAGGGCGCGCACGCGACCCGTCTGCTCGACTGGCTCGCCCGCTGGGTGCTGCGGTTGCGCGCGGAAGAAAGCGGGGAAGGCGAGCCTGCCGACGCGGCGCGGCGGCGCACCGCGCGCATGGATGCGGTGAATCCGCTGTTCGTGCCGCGCAACTACCTGGCGCAGCTGGCGATCGACGCTGCGGAGGCGGGCGATCCGGGCGTACTCGAGCGCCTGCTCGACACGCTGCGCCGGCCATACGATGAACAGCCGGGTCGCGCCGACCTGTCCGCCAAGCGGCCGGAGTGGGCCCGGCATCGCGCGGGCTGCTCCGCGCTGTCCTGCAGTTCGTGATCCGGCGTTGACCGTCGCCACGCGTGGGGCGTAGCCTACGCGCGTTCGTCAGGTGTCCGTGCCGCCGCGAGGCAGCATGGGTGAAACGGGAAGCCGGTGGGCGCAGCCTTGCAGCGCGCGATTCCGGCACTGCCCCCGCAACGGTAAGCGTGGATCACGCGAGCCTATCCAGCCACTGCGCCGCTCGTCGGCACGGGAAGGCGGCTCGCTGCGCAGCATGCTGCGCTCCCCGCAAGTCCGGAGACCGGCCTGGCGATTCGACCATGGGCATCGCGGTGGGCGGTGACGGCGTCGCTGGCGGGTTCGCATACGGTGCGTCTCCCGGGCCCCCAGGGGCCGCTTCCCGCGATTCCCGTCGTCTGACCACCGCGCCACACATCGCGCGCGGGTGGTCGCGCGAAGGGGATTTCGTCGGATGTCTTCCGTCTCGTCACGTCTCGCCGCGGGCCTCGCCTGCGTGCTTGCGCCGGCTGCGGCTTTCGCGGCTCCCGCCGACCGTCCGGCAGGCGACGACCTCGTCGTCGTCACTGCCGCGCGGCTCCCGCAGCCGCTCGATGCGGCTCTTTCGTCGGTCACGGTGATCCGGCGCGCCGACATCGAGCGCGCTCAGGCGCGCACGCTCGAGGAACTTCTCGCCGGGGTCGAGGGGCTCGCGATCGCGGGCGGCGGCGGGCTCGGCAAGGTGACCTCGGTGTTCGTGCGCGGCGCCGAGTCCGACCACACCCTGTGGCTGGTGGACGGCGTGCGGATCGGCTCGGTCACGACGGGCACGCCGGCGCTGCAGGACCTGCCGCTCGACACGATCGAGCGCATCGAGATCGTGCGCGGGCCGCGCTCCAGCCTTTACGGGGCCGACGCCATCGGCGGCGTCGTGCAGATCTTCACGCGCCGCGGGCGCGACACGCGGCCCAGCCTGCGCGTCAGCGGCGGCTCGAACGGCACCTTGCAGGCGTCGGCCGCGGCCGGACTGGGCAGCGAGCGCGCCTGGGCGGACCTGCAGGCCACGCGGCTGCAGACCGATGGCATCAACGCCTGCCTCGGCCTGCCGTTCCCGCCCGGCGGCGGCTGCTTCACGTCGGAGCCCGATGACGACGCATACCGCAATACGGCGGTGAACCTGCGTGCCGGCCTGCGCCTCGGTGAGGCCGTCGTGGCCGAGGCCTTCGTGCAGCGCGCCGAAGGCTCCACCGAGTTCGACGGCTCGTTCACGAACGCGGCCGACATCGTCAACGAGGTCACGGGCCTCAGGGTCACCGCGACGCTGTCGTCAGGGTGGTCCACGTCGCTGCAGGCCGGGCGTTCGCGGGACGAGGCCACCAGCTTCCTGAACGGCGCGCAGGCGAGCGTCTTCGATTCGCGGCGCGACAGCGCGACCTGGCAGAACGAGTTCGATGCCGGCACGGCGGGGCGAATCGTCGCCGGCGTCGACTGGCTCGATGACCGCGCGGCCAGCAGCACCCGCTACGTCGTGGACTCGCGGCGCAACCTGGCGGCCTTCGCGCAGTACGCCACCCGGCTCGGCCGGCACGACCTCGAGGTCGCGGCCCGGCTGGACGACAACGAACAGTTCGGGTCGAACGCCACCGGCAGTCTCGGCTGGGGCATGGGCCTCGCCCCGGGCTTGCGCGCCTACGCCAGCGTCGGTAACGCCTTCAAGGCGCCGACCTTCAACGAGCTCTACTTCCCGTTCTTCGGCAACCCGGCGCTGGAGCCCGAGCGCGCGGTCAGCGTCGAGGCGGGTCTCAAGCACACCACGACGTGGGGACGCTGGACGCTGGCGGCATTCGCCAG